>JAFSIU010000054.1 GCA_017439615.1 Bacillota bacterium | reverse complement strand
ATAATATACACCTTCGCAGGCTTCATAGGGCTTAAAAGAAGCCTGTGTTGTAAAGAACTGAAAATTCTCTATGGCAGCTTTCTCATCAACGGTTATTGTCATCGTCAAATCCCATGGTTCAGCATAGGAATTCCTCTCACCAAATTCCTCTTTCATGCTGTATCTGACAGTATAGCTCATTGGATTGCCGGAATAAATCTGACTCAATTCACACCATTTTGATGCATAAGTCGGGACATGATAATGTTCCAGCTTTTGGTAATCATAGGATTTGCTGCCTGAATATGCATCCGCTATTGCCTGCTCCAGCTCTTCATAGGAATATAAATACATAGGTGCGGAGAAGGCTATTGTATTGCTGCGTTCTATTGTCTCTGTGTCGGGGTCCGGCTCAGGTTCTATATCAGGCTGTATATCTGGTTCTACAACAGGTTCTACATCAGGTTCTACATCTGCATTTGCGTTCGGATCATAGATTTCCGAAACAGGGGGTTCCTCTTTTTCAGCAACAGGTTTAAGCAGCTTGAATACATATTCACTAGTGGATGATTCATAGCCCGGATATTTTCCATCGTCAATATATCTGCCCTGATGTGAAATCATAATGCCGATATAATAAGTACCTGCGGGAAGTGCACCGAGATTCTTCACGCTGACACCCCTGTCATAAGACTTCATCTCATTGTCATAAACATTAATCTTGGAATACGATACCGTTTCATCTTCGTATAAGATATTAATATCATCGCTATATTCAATTTCAATGAGAGTATTTTCCTTGCCCGCAAAAGCGTAACCAAATGGAGCTCCATCGGCAGCTATCCAATAACCATTGGAATAGGATGAGGCATGAAGAAAATATGAATGTGTGATGGGTATTTGCTTCCCGTTTTGAGAAACGATCGGGACTTCGCGGGATACTGCATCACCATCTTCCTTCTCGTTCTTTTCAGTTTCTTCTTTTTCATCTTCTTTTATCAGTGTGAACAGGCACTGGGACGAGCCGGAATATTCATAGCCCTCATCACCATGTTTCGATACCATCCAGTCGCCGCTGTGATAGGAAATGTTAAAACAAACATAATATGTTCCGGCAGGTAAAGTCGCAAAATATGACTGGGTTCCTACTTCAGCTACCATACTATCAACCGACTTATATATTTTAAACGTTCCGTAGAGAGAAGTATCATCCCTCACTCTGATCTCAAAATCTTCTGCATAGGTAACAACAGGGAATTCGGAAACTACACTTTTGTCCCTTGGCCATCTTTGTATTAGTTTTGCGGCATCCCAGCCTCCTGTCGGCGCCCACCTGGAGGATGAAAGAGCTTCCGAAAAAGGCCTTATCTCTTCACCATTGGAAAAAACGGTAACATGCGGCTCACCCTCTGCGGCGTTTGACGGCTTTTTCATTTTAAAAACATATTCACATATTTCTTTTTGGAAAAGAGCAGGTTCTTCAACATATTCACCGTTTTTGTCTTGTCTCACTATGCCGATATAATATATACCTGCCTGTAATTCAGGAAGCATTGACAGTTCGATTTCTTTTTGCACACATTTACCTCTGGGATTATATACGTTCATCACATAGGAAAATTCATCAGCATTTTTGCCCTTGATACTGAAATCGTCTGCATAAGTGAGCTCCGGAATCGCCTGCTTGATCTCCGCATCCTGCAGCCACTCACATTCTGACTCATATTGCTTTTGATTGCTCGATACAGACAAAGAAAGTCTGTTTCCATAAGGCTTGATTTCTTCCCCGTTTGACTGCACCGCAATCGGAGCGCGGAATACACCACCAAACATCGCAAAGACAAGAAAAGCCATGCCGCAGACAAAAATCAGCAGCAAGGCCAACAAAACATTTCTTTCCTTTTTCATATCGGAATCTCCTTTCGCCGCATATACTCATACCTGAAATCATCACAAAACAACAAAATGGCAGGGATAATGTGTCAGAAGGACATTCTATTCAAATTGATTATATCACGGGATTATGGCATTGACAATAATTATATATATAAACAATTTTCAGCAGGTGAAATAACTGATTTATCAATTAGATCAGGTTATTTATCACGCTATATCCCTCTTTTCAGACTGCCGAGAAGCAAAAAGAGTTCCCCAATATATCAGGAGAACTCTTTTTTTAGATATTTCGCTTTATTTCACATCAAGGCCGAGCTTTTTGGCGGCTTCTTCACGCATTTTATATTTCAGGATCTTGCCGGCGGCATTCATCGGGAAGCTGTCAACAAATTCGACATATCGGGGGGTTTTGTGCTTTGCCATATGCGAATTGACATATTCCTTGACTTCTGCATCTGTGAGGCTTTCACCATCATTGAGAATAATTGCCGCCATGATCTCCTCACCCATTCCCTTGTCGGGAACGCCGATGACCTGAACATCCTTGATTTTGGGATGGGTATAGAGGAAGTCCTCGATCTCCTTGGGATAGATATTTTCACCGCCGCGGATAATCATATCCTTCAGGCGGCCGGTGATGCAATAATAGCCATCGGGAGTGCGGCGGGCAAGGTCGCCTGTGTGCAGCCAGCCATCTTTATCTATCGCCTGTGCGGTGGCATGAGGCATTTTGTAATATCCCTTCATCAGGTTATAGCCGCGGGCGACGAATTCGCCATCCATGCCATCGGGCAGATCCTCACCGGTTTCAGGGTCAATGATCTTGCACTCGATCTGCGGCAGAGCCTTGCCGACTGTTTCGGTGCGCTGCCAAAGAGTATCGGTATAGCAATTACCCGTGGTGCAGCCGGGAGAAGCCTCGGTCTGACCATAGACACTGATGATTTCCATATGCATTTCTTCGGGCAGATTTGCGCGGCGCATCAGTTCAGCAGGGCAGCCTGCACCTGCCATAATACCTGTACGCATATGCGAGAAATCAGTTTTCTTATAATCGGGATGATTGAACATCGCGATAAACATGGTCGGAACACCATTGAAGCAGGTGATGCGCTCCTGATTGATGCAGGCAAGCGAGGATTTCGGCGAGAAATAAGGCAAGGGACACATTGTAACACCATGAGTTACGGAGGCTGTCATAGACAAAACCATACCGAAGCAATGGAACATGGGCACCTGAATCATCATACGGTCGGCTGTAGAAAGATCCATTCTGTCGCCGATGCATTTGCCATTATTCACAACATTATAGTGCGTGAGCATAACTCCCTTGGGGAAGCCTGTGGTGCCGGAGGTATATTGCATATTGCAGACATCATCGGGGGAAACGGTTGCAGCAATGCGATAGACCTCGTCCTTGGGAATCTTTCTGCCCATTTCCACGGCCTGCTCCCATGTGAGGCAGCCCTTTTGCTTGGATTCGACGGTGATGACATGGCGCAGGAAAGGCAGCTTCTTGCAATGCAGAGGCTTTTTCTCGTCTGCTGTTGCCAACTCGGGGCACAGCTCCTTGATGATCTCAATATAATTGCTGTCCTTGTAGCTGTCGACCATGATAAGAGTATGTGTATCGGATTGGCGAAGCAGATATTCAGCCTCGCGTATCTTATATGCAGTATTCACGGTAACAAGCACGGCGCCGAGCTTGACAGTTGCCCAAAAGGCTATATACCATTGCGGCACATTGGTTGCCCAGACAGCGACCTTGCTGCCCTTTTTGACACCCAATGCCAAGAGCGAGCAAGCAAAAGCATCGACATCATCACGGAATTCCGCATAGGTGCGGGTATAGTCAAGTGTGGTATAGCGGAAGGCATATTGATCGGGAAAAGTATCAACAACCTTATCCAGCATTTGTGAGAAGGTCATATCAATCAGGGTTTCCTGCTGCCAGATATATTTGCCATCACCTTTTTTGCTGTCGAAAAGCTTCATTTCCTTTTGGAAGGTATTGATATTGCCCATATAGTTGATAAAATGCGGCAGCACAATATCATAATCGGCAATTTCTGCACGTTCTGTCCAATAAAGGGACAAGCAGCCTTGATAGTCGATGGAGCGCAGTGCGAGCAATGCCTCCTTGACAGGGACATCGCCCTCACCCATCAGGCAATAGACTCTTTCCTCACCCTTGGCATAAGAATCCTGCATATGCACATGCTTGACATAAGCACCGAGGTTTTCGATAGTTTTTGCGGCAGTTTCCTTGCCATAGCAATAAGTATGATGAATATTCCAAAGTGCTGCCAGATTATCGGAGGCGAAATTATCAAGCAGCTCGCTCAAAACCTTGGTATCAGCGAAGCAGCCCTCTGTTTCTATCAAAAGACAAATATCCTGCTCCTGAGCTTTTTTCAGCAAAGGCTGCAGAAATCCCACCATCTGCGGCATATGCTTTTGAGCTGCGTCAGCGGAAAAGCCGAAAGCAACAAAAGGCACACGCAGCAATATGGCTTTTTCAATCGCTTTTTCCACGGTTTGAGCAAGAGCAGCAAAATCAATGCTGCTGCCTGCCCACAAGGGAGCAAGCTGCAAATCACGCTTATTGAGCTTGCGCAGCAATTCTCTGGCTTCGGCAGAATTGACAACATTATTCAGAAGCCCTGCACAATTTGCCGAGCAATCTATCTCCAGACCGGCAAAACCGTTCTCGAAAGCCGTTTCATAATGCTCTTTGATATTCATATCCCGCCAGGTTTTTGTTGAATATGCAAGCTTCATTATTGTTTCTCCTCATAGATGATCTTGTTAACAGCATTGATATAGGCACGCACACAAGAGCCTAAAATATCTGTATCCAGGCCTCTGCCTGCATAGAGCTTGCCATTATAGCGCAGCTTGATGAAGGCATCGCCCATTGCCTCTCTGCCCTCGGTAACAGCCTGGATATGGAATTCTTCCAATTCATAATGATGACCGAGAATTTGTTCGATTGCCATAAAGGAAGCATCGATAGGACCATCACCCATGGAAACGCCCTTCAAAACCTCGCCCATTTTATCAAGGCTGACATATGCGGTTGCGGTGATGCCGCTGCCGCTGTTGATTATATAATTGATGAGCTTATATGTAGGCGGAATCTGACGAGCCATATCTGCGACAAGAGCTTCGATATCCTTGTTCTTGACGCTCTTTTTGGCTGCCAGAATCTGAAATTCGATATAAACCTTCTGCAATTCTTCCTCGGTCAGATCATAGCCGAGACTTTCGATACGATGACGGAGTGTGAGGATATCCACATCTGCACCCAGCTCGCTGCCATCAACATCATCCTCGTTTTTGGCAGCTTCCATTACATGAGAAAAGGGAGAAGGCATATTTCTGTTCATGCCGATAATGCTTTCCAGACGTTTGGAAATGCGCTGCAGCTCTGCCATATTGAGAGCGCAGGAAAGCTGCAAAGCATCACCCTTGGTACGGATAAGCTGTGCAAATTGCTCAATGGAAAGACCTTCGATGCCCATACCGTTGAAGGCAAGCTTCAGCTCCCCTGCACCGCCCTTGACAGCAAAGGCAGCATTGGCAGAGGCGACACCGAGAGTATTTTTGGCGGCAAAGCCGCAGGTAATATCCGCATCACCGATAAAGCCGCAGATTCGCTGAATAAATGCTTCCGCTTCATCGGGAAGAAGAATACCTGCATTATCGCTGACTGTTACGGTGCTGACCGCATATTTCTTGGCAAGCTCAATAACAGTTGCACAGAAATCCATTTCACCGCGGGTGGCATCATCAAGGGTTATCTCGATCTCCACACCTGCATCAACGCATTTTGCAAGCAATTCCTCAAGCAAAACAAGTAATTTTTCGGGCTTTATTTTGCAGCTATATTCCATTTGTACGGCAGAAACAGGAACGAGCAAATTGACGCGGGGAGCTTTAGCCAGCGCTGCAATTGCCAAAGCACGGTCCAAAGCTGCCTTATCCATACCAACCTCAATGGCAAGTGCTGCCTTCTGTAAGGTCGAGGCAATGGAACGAGCTGTAACAACGTCCTTTTGTTCCTCAGACACGGTGGGGAGCTGAATGATATCCGCACCGGATTTTTCAATCAGCTTGGCGGCCTCCAGGGTTTCCTTGAAGCTCATTCCCGCACCCTGCTGTTTGGCAAGCGCGCACAAGGTTATATCACAAATTTTTACTACAGTCATTTTCTTCACCCTTTTAGCAAACTTTAACTATCCAGCCCATATCGTCGGCAACAGCGCCGGTCTGCAAGCCATAGATATTGTCATAGAGCTTCTGAGCCAATTCGCCTACACCGCCGTCTTTGATGATGAGGTCATGTTCTTTGTAAACAAGGCGGCCAACAGGAGAGATAACTGCAGCAGTACCGGTAGCAAAAACTTCATCCAAGCTGCCGTCTTTGGCTGCTTCAAACAATTCGTCCATGGAAAGCTTGCGTTCTTCAGTAGGAATGCCCCATTTGCGAAGCAAAGTCAGAACAGAATCTCTGGTGATGCCGGGCAGAATGGTACCATGCAAGGGAGCAGTGATAACGGTGCCATTGATTACAAAGAAAGCATTGGAGGTGCCGATTTCTTCGACATATTTTCTTTCGATAGCATCAAGCCAGAGAGTCTGATCGCAGCCGTGAGCACTTGCTTTTTCAAAAGACTTCAAAGATGCTGCATAGTTGCCGCCGACCTTGGCAAAGCCTGTGCCGCCGGGAACTGCACGGACATATTCATCCTCAACAAAGATGGAGGTTGCTTTCAGCTTGCGGGCATCAGAGCCATAATATGCACCGACAGGGCACATAATAACAACAAATTTGAAATGATTTGCAGGATGAACGCCGATAGCAACTTCATCAGCGAACATAAAGGGACGGATATATAAAGATGTGCCGGGGATATTGGGAACCCAATCCTGATCAACTTCAACAAGCTGCTTGATAGCATCAACATACATTTCTTCATCGATATTAGGCATGCACATTCTGTCATTGGTCTTGTTGGTTCTCTTGGCATTCATATCGGGACGGAAAAGCTGAACCTGACCTTCGGCGGTTCTATATGCTTTCATACCTTCAAACATTTCCTGAGCATAATGCAGAACTGCGGTTGCGGGATCAAGACTCAAAGGACCATAAGGAACGATTTTGCCGTCATGCCAGCCTTCTTCTTTTGACCAGGACATTGTGAACATATGGTCGGTGAAATTTCTGCCAAAGGCAAGCTTGGAAAAATCAGGTTTTGCTTTGGGATTTTCGGTTTTGAATACAGGGAATTTATATGTCATTTTTGTTTCCTCCTAAAATCTTTTATTTCTTATTTGAATTCACCACGGAAGGCCTTTTTGTTCAAAGGAACAAGAGCAGCCTTTTTGCCGGTGAAGACCTTATCGATGACCTTTTCAATAGACTCTGCTTCGACAACAGGATAATTTCTGATAATCTCGCCGAGCATGATCATATTGGCGATTTTGGCATTGCCCATTTCGAGAGCTATGTCATTGACAGGCAGGGCGACTGTTTTGATATCATCGCGTCTTGCGCCTGTTTCCTCAAAAGAGGAATTAAAAAGAAGAATACCGTCTTTTTTGACCAAGGAGGTGAATTTTTCCTTGGAGGGCATATTCATGGCAACCACCAGATCTGCTTCATAAATAACCGGGCAGCTGATGGGCTTGTCGGAAATAACAACGGTGCAGTTTGCCAGACCACCGCGCATTTCAGGGCCATAGGAAGGCATAAAGGTCGCAGCCTTATCCTCAAGCATTGCCGCATAGGCAAGCATCTGCCCCATCAAAAGAATACCCTGACCGCCGGAGCCTGCGATAAAAATTTTGCTGACGCCCATTTATTCCACCTCCCCATTTCTGAAATT
>JAFSIU010000053.1 GCA_017439615.1 Bacillota bacterium | reverse complement strand
CTGTCGGATTGGATATTTGTGATAAGGAGATAACAGAATTGCAGCTTGCTTCGCCTTTTTATTACAATGAGCAGGCACGTTTTATTATTTGTGACGATATGCCTGAGATAACAAGGGGAAGCGAACAGGTTTTCCTTGCCAAAACTGCTGATTTGCTCATTGACATAATTGCAGCAGCTCAAGGCAGGTCGCTTATACTCTTTACCTCCAATGCACAGTTAAAATCAGTTTATAATAAGATTCGAAAGCCACTTGAACAGCATAATATTCAGGTTCTGGCTCAAGGAATGGGTGTGGGCAGAAACACTATTCTTCAACGCTTCCGCAATGAAGAGCGATCCTGTATTCTGGGTTCTTCCACTTTTTGGGAGGGAATTGATGTCATCGGCGAGAAATTATCCTTGGTTGTTATTGTCAAGCTGCCCTTCTGGCCTCCCGTAACGCCTACTGTTCAGGCAAAATGCGAGGAAATAGAAAAGCGTGGCAATAATCCCTTTATGGATTACAACCTACCCGAAGCTGTCATTCGCTTCAAGCAGGGTTTCGGAAGATTGATTCGTTCAAGCGAGGATCAGGGTGTCTTTATAGTTCTGGATAGACGACTTATCGATAAAAGATATGGCAGGATATTTATTGAAGCACTGCCCGAAATGCCATTGACCGTATCGCATTCCGAAGAAATTCCTTATTTGGTTGAAGATTGGCTGCAGTAACAGCGGAAATTTCTTGCTTTATACAAAGTAAAAAAGTATAATATAAAATATAAATAGTTTAAGCGTTATACCAAAATCATTTGATTTGGAGGATGTGGACAGGATGAAATATATTGCCAATATTATGTCAATGGCAAATCTTGCTTTTGGTGTCATGAGCATTTATTTTGCAACAAAGGGAAGCTTTGTCGCAGCATGTATCATGCTTTTGCTTTCTGTTATTTTAGATGGCTTTGACGGCAGAGTCGCCCGTCATTTCAACTGTGTTTCGGAAATAGGCAAGCAGCTCGATTCACTTTGTGATTTGGTTGGTTTCGGTGTTGCTCCCGGCTTCCTGCTCTATTATTTCATTTATCCTCTGATTGGCGAATTTGCTATTGCATTTACTGTTATGTTTGTTCTGTGCGGCGCATTCAGACTCGCACGCTTTAATGTTCTGAACATACATGAATATTATGTTGGTGTTCCCATCACCATTGCCGGTATGTTTGTCGGCATACTCGGCTTCTGGAATCTGAAAATCCCCGCAATTGTCTGGATAATAATAGCAGTCCTTTTATCCTACCTTATGGTATGCAGCAAAAAGTTCAAAAAGTTTTAACATATTTTCCCTTTGGCGAATATTATTTAGCATAAGAGTATTCGGGAGGGAAGATTTATGAAGATTTATTTTGTCAAGCTTCCTGCTTTTATTCGGAAAATGTTTAATAAACGGGCAGCAAGCGAGCAATAAGCGATGTAAAAACAAGCGGCAAAAAACTGCCGCTTGTTTTACTTTATGCCGCATATTCCACCAATAGTTCCGGAGATAATAAAATAAGCACTGCCGCTTATGATATTTGCTGCAGAAGGGGCCGTCTCCAATGAAAACAGCAGCGCAATCAGAGCAGAGAAGAAGCCTACAGTCAGGCCTTTCAGCCAACCTTTGTCAAATCCTGTTCGTGCCGCTGCAAAACCCCCGAAAAACAATGACAATACAAGACAAATAGCTCCTATGCTATGATAATATTTTGCAGGAATTGCCGCAAAATAGGCTGCTGCTGCGCCGACAGCAGCCAGAGACAACATAATAAAGAAAGTGAGCAGAATACCTTTGATTATGGGATAAATTTCTGCTCGGAAAATGCTCTTGTTCATAATATCACCTCATTTTTTTATATGCCGCGAAGAATATTTCATTCATAATTTTAGTTTACAAAATTGCAAGAAATTGGTACAATAATCTAAAATTCTGTTTAGGCAAGAAGTGAAAGGATGTTTTATTTAAGCAATGAAATTTCTTAATATGCTCAAAGAATGGGGTATTATCATTATCACAGCCATAGTGATGGCATTCTTGATTCAGACCTTCATTTTTGATACAAGAATCGTCCCCTCTCTGTCTATGTATCCGACAATCGAAAAGAATGACCGTCTTATCAACTCAAAGCTGTCTTATATTTTTGGCGAAGTACAAAGAGGTGATATTGTGGTATTCAAAGCTCCCGAATCAACAGGCTTGACTGATGATTTGGTCAAGCGTGTCATTGCTTTGCCGGGGGAAACATTTGAAGTCAAAGAAGGTGCTGTCTATATCAATGGTACTAAGTTGGATGAACCCTATTTGCAAGTGATCCCTACTTATACTTATGCAAAAGTTACTGTTCCGGAAAACTGCTATATTATGCTTGGCGACAACAGAAATGCAAGCATAGACAGCCATATGTGGTCAGATCCTTTTTTGCATAAGGACTATATCATAGGCAAGGCAATTTGTCGTTACTGGCCTTTTGACCGTCTTGGCTGGCTTAATTAACGTCTCATCCGGATTTGCAGTCTGAATCCGTATGCAGCCCAAAGCGCAAGAAAATATATAAGCATTGTTATTGCTAATGCAGCAATAAGCATTAAACCATGCTCGCCATACAGGGCGAGCTTTTTGTTTTGCAAAAGTAAAGCCATAATGGTAACTCCACCTGCTGTCATCGGTTTGATAAGCATATTCTTTATATCAGGCTTTAATCGCATATGTTTTATTATACTAATGAAATTCAGCAGCATAGTGAATATGAAATCAAAATTGAAGGCCCATGCAGTACCAGTTGTATTAAGATAGGGGATACTTGTGAAAAAATAGAGGTTAAAAAGCAGTACAATGCCTGATATCAGGTTGTTCTTCAGCAATTCCCAAACTTTGCCCATACCTTGCAGAATGCCTCCAAGAGTAATCTGTATATAAAGAAAAATACCGCCGCAAGCTAAGATTTTCAGCTCAGAAGCAGCTTCGGGGGAGTGGAAAAGCAAGGTGCACAGCTGCTCTGCAAAGAAAAAAAGGCAAATCATCCCGGGTAATGTGAAAATAACTGTCGCATTCAGTGATTTATTGATCCTGCTTTGCAACAGGTCATTTATATTTCCGCTTTCAGCTATTGCAGGTATAACTGAAACAGAAAGAGCGGAGGTGAATATGCCCGGCAAATGCAGCAGAGTAACTGCGACTGACATAAGAGCACCATAAGCTGCAGTTGCCTCCGAGGTGCTCATACCGCTTTTTATAAGTGCTGAAGGAATGATAAGTGCTTCTGCCATCGCCATAATACTGATTGCCAGTCTGCTGACTGTAACAGGAGTTCCGAAACGTATTAATTCGGTGAAATATTCTTTAGACGGTTGCACGGAAGACAGCTTTGTATCATTGAAAATATTGCTGATTTTGCGGTATCTGCTGCGAATAAATATCATTCCCGCTATTTCACCGATAAGAGTTGCAAAAGAAATACCTGCAATCTGAATTTCAAGAACATATTCGGCAAGAACATTACAAACCAGCATTCCTGTCATAACTCTTGCCGCCTGTTCGATGATCTGCGCATTACCCAATTCGGAAACTCTTCTTATACCTTGAAAGATTCCTCTATAAGTATAAGCGGCGGTAACAATGAGGATAGCAGGTAAAAGCGGTATTAATGCAGAAATGCTGCGGCAGTCTGCAACAAAATGTATAAGCAGCGGCAGCAACAGAAAGGAAATAACAGTGGCAGTCAGTCCGAAAAGCAATAACAGTTTTTTGCTCGCTGCTATATAGCTTCTGCAGCTTTCAAAATCATCCTTACTGCTTTTTTCGGCTATCCTTGTTGAGAGTCCTAAGGAAATCCCCCAGCCTGCAATCACTAGAAAAACAGAATAAACAGGGGATATCATTTCTATCAAGCCCATAGCCTCCGTGCCGAGTCTGCGAACGAGAAAAATACGATAGAAAAATCCCAGACCTTTAACAATTATATTAGAAAAAAGCAGCAAAACAGTTCCGGTAAAAAGACTTTGTCTCTTGATGTCCATATTAAAAACTCCGTTTTTAATTATAAGTATTCAGACCAAAGGACAAAATTCAGGTTTTGATATAAAAATTTTATTAAAATTTGATTTTGAAAAAGGATTTTTAACTTTTATATTTAATATATAAATTTAGCGAAAAGGCAAAGTAAGCTTTTTGTTACTATTTTTATTGTTAAGGAGGATATGAAATGAAGGTATACCCATCGGCAAAAATCCGCAATATTGGCTTTGTATCACACCAAGGAGCAGGCAAAACTACTTTGACTGAGGCCTTGATCTTTAATACAGGAGTAACCAGCCGTCTTGGCAAAGTTGACGAGGGTAATACCATCGCTGACTATCACCCTGAAGAAATCAAGCGTAAGAGCACTGTCAATACTTCTTTAGTCGCATGTGAATGGAAAGATCATAAGATTAATGTTCTCGATATCCCCGGTTTCTCCGATTTCTTCGGCGAAGTTGCAGGCTCTTTAAGAGTTGCTGATTCTCTTGTTATGCTCTTCGATGCTGTTGCAGGCACCGAAGTCAGCACTGAAATCATTTGGGAATTGGCAGATGAGCATAAGACTCCTATCATTGCATTCGTCAATAAGATGGACAGAGAAAATGCAGATTTCTATAAAGCCATTGATACCATGAAAGACAAGCTCACCCGCAATATCGTTCCTACCCAGCTTCCTATTGGTAAGGAATCCGGTTTCTGCGGTTTGGTTGATCTGATTTCCATGAAGGCATATAAATATGCCGGCGGCAAGGCTTCTGAGGTTGCTATCCCCGATGATATGCAGGCAGATGTTGCTAAATACAGAGAAATGATGATCGAAGCCGCAGCAGAGGGCGAAGATGAACTGACCATGAAATATCTTGATGGTGAAGAGCTCACTCAGGAAGAAATTATCTTCGGTCTGCACGAAGGTGTTGCAGCAGGCAGCGTTGTTCCCGTTCTTTGTGGTTCTGCTTTGAATAATATTGGCGCTGACAAGCTGATGGATATGCTTATTGACTATGCTCCCGCACCCACCAAGACTATGGATGCAGCATTGGCTGACAAGCCCGTTGCAGCTCTCGTTTTCAAGACTATGGCTGACCCATATGTTGGTAAAATCAGCATGTTCAAAGTTATGCAGGGCAAGATGAAGCCTGATTGCGTACTTTATAACAGCAATAAACAAGTCGATGAAAAGGTTGCCGCTATCTCCTCTATGCAGGGCAAAACCAATATCGCTTTGCCCGAGCTCGCATTCGGTGATATCGGTATGGTTGCAAAACTGACTCAGACCTCCACCGGTGATACCCTCACCACCAAAGACAGCGGCGTTGTTCTTGATGGTATTGTATTCCCCGAACCGACTCTTACCATCGCTATCGCTCCTAAATCTAAAGGCGATGAAGATAAGCTTGGTTCCGCTATCAACCGTCTGCTTGATGAAGATCCTACTCTTCGCTATGAAAAGAATGTTGAGACTGCACAGACCTTACTTACCGGTATGGGCGAGGCTCACCTTAATATCACCATTGACAGATTGCAGCGCAAATTCGGCGTTGAAGTAACTCCTATCGAGATCAAGGTTCCTTATCGTGAAACCATCAAAGGTTCTGCACAGAAGGTTGAAGGCAAACATAAGAAACAGTCCGGCGGCCATGGTCAGTATGGTCACGTTGTTATCGATCTTGCTCCCGATTATGAAAACGATTTCACCTTCGAAGAAAAGATCTTCGGCGGCTCTGTTCCCAAGCAGTATATTCCCGCAGTTGAAAAAGGTATGCGTGAATCCGTTGTCGAAGGTATTCTGGCAGGCTTCCCTGTTACCAATGTTAAGATCACTCTCATAGATGGTTCTTATCACGATGTTGACTCCTCCGAAATGGCATTCAAGATTGCAGCCAATATGGCATTCAAGAAGGCCTGCGAAATGGCAAAACCCGTTTTGCTCGAACCCATCATGGATGTTGAGGTTGTTGTTCCCGAACAATATATGGGCGATATCATGAGCGATATGAACACAAAACGCGGTCGTATTATGGGTATGGACAAGGAAGGCAAACGCCAGATCATCCATGCACAGGCTCCTTTGACCGAAATGTATCGTTATGCAATCGACCTTAAGTCTATCACTCAGGGCAGAGGCAAGTTCTCTATGAAGTTTGCAAAATATGAAGAAGTTCCCGCTTCCAATGCAGACAAGATCATTGCAGCAGCAAAAGCCGCAAAAGAAAAAGAATAGTATCAAAAAAGCGTATGATGAAAATCATACGCTTTTCTTTAGTCAAATTAAAAACTAAAAGGATGCTCATATGAGCATCCTTTTCCCTTAATTATACATAGAACAGCAGATCGCCGTAAGTGGGGTAGGGCCAATACTGTTTTCCGACCAGGGTTTCCAATTCATCGGCAACCGCACGCATTTCCTGCATTGCGGTAAAAATCTCGCTGCGGTAATAGTTGGCACGGTTTGCATAATCAGTGATTTCATAGCTTTGCATAAGTGCATTTTCAAGAGCATCTGCTTTTTTATCCAGACACTCGCAGAGATTGGAAAGCTTATTGATGAGCTTGCTCTCAAAGCTGACAGGCAACTCTGTCGCAACAGATATTTTAACCTTGATGATATCGCAGAGATTTTTGATATAGGAAAGTGTTGCAGGAAGAATTTCTTTTCTTGCCATCTCAAGCATGGTGAGTGCTTCGATGTTAAGGATCTTGCAATAGTTTTCAAGATCAATTTCCTGACGGGACGCAAGTTCATTTTCTGTGAAAACTTTATGACGGGCGAATAACTCAATATTCTTAGCATCAGCCAGATGACAAACAGCTTCAGGCGTGGAACGGAAATGACATAAACCGCGTTTTTCTGCCTCTGCAATCCATTCATCACTATAGTTGTTGCCATTGAAGATAATACGTTTATGTGCTTTGATTGTGCGTTTAATCAGTGCATTCAGACAAGCCTTGAAATCATCAGCCTGTTCGAGTTCATCTGCAAAGATGCGCAGTGATTCGGCAACAATTGTATTGATAACAGTATTTGCATCTGCAATGGAAGCAGAAGAGCCGACCATACGGAACTCAAATTTATTGCCGGTGAAGGCAAAGGGCGAGGTGCGGTTTCGGTCTGAACTGTCCTTAGGAAGAGCAGGGAGAGAATGAACGCCCAATTCGAGAGTGGTATTCTACTTTTTGTTATAATGAGTGTCGTTTTCCAAAGCCTCCAGAATAGCGGTGAGCTCATCGCCAAGGAACATGGAAACAATTGCAGGAGGTGCTTCATTACCTCCGAGTCTGTGATCATTGCCTGCAGTTGCAACAGATGCGCGCAGAAGATCCTGATAATCATCAACAGCTTTGATAACAGCACAAAGAATAGTAATGAACTGTGCGCTTGCATAAGGGTCTTTGCTCGGTTCAAGTAGGTTATATCCTGTATCAGTGCTCATAGACCAGTTGTTATGCTTACCACTGCCATTTACTCCTGCAAAGGGCTTTTCAGCGAGCACAAACAAAATTATGCTTTTCGGCAACCTTTTTCATAACCTCCATGGTCAGCTGATTATGGTCAGTTGCCACATTCGAGAAGCTGAAAATCGGGGCAAGTTCATGCTGACAGGGGGCGACTTCATTATGTTTGGTTTTGGACATGATTCCAAGCTTCCAAAGTTCTTTGTCCAAGTCCTTCATATATGCGGAGACTCTGGTTCTGATGCTGCCAAAATAATGGTCTTCCAATTCCTGACCTTTGGGCGGTTTTGCGCCAAAAAGTGTTCTGCCGCAATATATAAGGTCTTTTCTCTTTGCCCACATTTCCCTGTCAAGCAGGAAATATTCCTGTTCAGCACCTGTGGAGGAGGTTACCTTTGTAGCATCATTTCTGCCAAAGAGCTTCAGAATGCGCAGAGCCTGAACATTCAAAGCCTCCATAGAACGCAGCAGGGGGGTTTTTTTGTCCAAAGCCTCACCTGTATAGGAACAGAATGCAGTGGGTATATAGAGAGATCCGTCACGGACAAAAGCATAGGAAGTGGGATCCCATGCAGTATAACCTCTTGCTTCAAAGGTTGCGCGCAGACCGCCGGAAGGGAAGCTGGAGCCATCTGTTTCGCCCTTGATAAGCTCCTTGCCGGAAAAGTCCATAATGATATTATTTTCATCGCCATAGGCAATGAAGCTGTCGTGTTTTTCAGCGGTAATACCATTCAAGGGCTGGAACCAATGGGTATAATGAGTTGCGCCTTGTTCAATTGCCCATTCCTTCATGGCAGCCGCAACTTCATTTGCCAATGCCATTGTCATCGGTGCGCCCTTTTCAGAAACCAGCTGCAGTTCAGCAAAGGTTTCTGTACTCATTTTTTCTTTCATTACTTTGGGTGTAAATACATTAATGCCAAAGATTTCAGGAATATTAGTCATTTTATCCCTCTTTTCGCTTTAAAAATATAGCAGTATGTGTTAAAATAATATAAATTTAATTGCATTTATCAAAGATATTATATTATAGCACGAATATAATATCATTTCAATGCTACATTGGGAAATTTTATGAGGTGAGAAAATGGCAATACACAGAGATTATAAAAAAGAATTTGAAGAAAGAGTTGCATTTATCAAAAATCTTTTAGCTGAAACAGGCTGCACAGGCATTGTTTTTGGCAACAGCGGCGGCAAGGATTGTACTCTTGTAGGAATATTGTGCAAAGCGGCCTGCGAGAATACTTTAGGCGTAATGATGCCTTGCGAATCATCCTGTAATTTTCTGCAGGATAAGGAGGATGCAATAGCCTTTTCCGAGCAATATAGTATTGAGCTCAAATGCGTTGATCTGACAGAGCTGAAAAAAGGAATGGTCAAAAATGTTGCTGAAATTGAGGACATCACTGATACGGCTATTTCAAATATCGCCCCGCGTTTGCGTATGACAACGCTTTATCTCATTGCACAAAGCCGCAATGCTCTTGTAGCAGGTACGGGAAATAAGTGTGAGCGTTTTATGGGTTATTTCACCAAATGGGGTGATGGTGCTTATGACTTCGATCCTATTGCGGATCTGACTGTCAGTGAGATATATGATTTTCTGCGTTATCTCGAAGCACCTGAAAGCATTATTACAAAAGCACCCTCAGCAGGCCTTTTTGAAGGGCAGACCGATGAAGGTGAAATGGGAGTTACCTACGAACAGATTGAAGATTACCTTGCGGGAAATAATGTCGAAGGTGCAGCAAAAGAGAAGATTAAAAGAGCTCATCAAATAACTGAGCATAAGCGTAAGCCGCCTGTACTCTTCCAAAATAAAGCTTGACAGAACAGGTGTTTTAGCATATAATCTCAACAATAAGCATTAAAGGCAGGGCAGACGAATGAAGGTTATATTTGTCGATACTATGATGATGACCTGCGGCATGGGGGAACTCATGCCGGTTTCTGCTTGCAAAAATTTCTCTGTACTTGCTTAATTTAAGCTTCAAGTATATTTGTTTTTTGTCGGCAGTTATATTTTGGATAACTGCCGATTTTTATTTAGTAAATAATTTCAGGAGGTAACACAATGAGCGAATATAAAATCGAAACAAAATGTCTGCAGTCCGGCTATGTTCCCGGCAATGGTGAACCCAGAGTGCTTCCCATTTATCAGAGCACAACCTATAAATATGATTCTTCTGAGCATCTGGCCAAGCTTTTTGATCTGACTGCTCCCGGACATATGTATACAAGAATTTCCAATCCCACAGTTGATTTTGTAGAAAAGAAAATTGCTGATATGGAAGGCGGCGTTGGTGCAATGTGTACTTCTTCCGGTCAGGCAGCAAATCTGGCAGCAATTTTTAATATTGCTTCTGCCGGCGACAACTTTATCAGCCTTTCTTCAATCTATGGCGGTACTGTCAATCTCTTTGCAGTAACTATGAAGAGAATGGGTATCGAGGTGCGTTTTGTTACTCCTGATATGCCCGATGAAGAAATCGAAAAGCTGATCGATGACAGAACCCGCTGTGTTTTCGGTGAAACCATTGCCAACCCTGCATTGACCGTTTTTGACATCGAACGCTATGCAAATCTTGCTCATAAACATAATATGCCTCTTATCGTAGACAACACCTTTGCAACACCGGTTTTGTGCCGTCCTTTTGAATTCGGCGCTGATATCGTTGTTCATTCCACCACCAAATATATGGATGGTCATGCCACAGTTGTCGGCGGTGTTGTGGTTGACAGCGGCAAATTTGATTGGGAAAAAACAGGTAAATATCCTGAATTGACCGAAGCTGATGAATCCTATCACGGTGTTGTTTATACCAGAGATTTCGGTAATGCAGCATATATAACTAAAGCAAGAGTTCAACTGATGAGAGACCTTGGCCTCACTCCTCAGCCTTTGGCAGCCTTTCTTTTGAATGAAGGCCTGGATACTTTGAGCGTCAGAATGGAAAGACATTGTAAAAATGCTCTGGCAGTTGCCGAATATCTTGAAAAACATGAGAAAATCGCCTCTGTCAGCTATCCTAAGCTGCCCAGTTCTCCCGATTTCGCCTTGGCAGAGAAATATCTTCCTGATGGCGCCTGCGGTGTAATTTCCTTCAATATTGAAGGCGGCAGAGAAAAAGCAATGAAATTTATGGACAGTCTGCGTCTGGCAGAAATCGTTGTCCATGTTGCAGATGCAAGAACCTGTGTTTTGCATCCCGCATCCACAACCCATCGTCAATTGACCGACAAACAGCTTGTTGACTGCGGTATCAACCCCGGTCTTATTCGCTTTTCTGTCGGAATTGAAAATGTTGAGGATATCATTGCCGATTTGGAGCAAGCATTAGCACAGATATAGTACAGATATAAAGGAGAATTAATATGCCTATCAGAATCCCAAACAACTTACCTGCGACAGAAACCCTGCGCAATGAAAATATCTTCGTTATGACAGAAACAAGAGCATTGACTCAGGATATTCGTCCTTTGGAAATTTTGGTGCTCAATCTTATGCCTACCAAAATCACTACCGAAACTCAGCTTGCAAGACTTTTGGGTAATACATCTCTTCAGGTCAATCTGACCTTTCTCACTATGGAAAGCCATGAGGTTAAGAATACCTCAATGTCTCATATGATGGCATTTTATCATACCTTCAGCGAGATCAAGGACAGAAACTTTGACGGTATGATTATCACCGGTGCTCCTGTTGAAAATATGGACTTTGAAAACGTGGATTATTGGTATGAGCTTTGCTGCATTATGGAATGGACCAAAACTCATGTAACCAGCACTATGCATATTTGTTGGGGTGCACAAGCTGCGCTCTATTATCATTACGGTATTCAAAAGCGTGCCTTGCCGGAAAAAATGTTCGGTGTTTTCCCGCATACTGTCGAACATAAATATGCTATTTTGTTCCGCGGCTTTGATGATGTGTTTATGGCACCTCATTCCCGTCATACAACCATCTTACGAGAGGATGTTGAAAAAATCCCCGATATCAAAATTCTTGCAACCTCTGAGGAAGCAGGTCTTTATGCAATGATGACAGATCAGGGCAAACAGATTTTCATAACCGGCCACAGCGAATATGATTGGGATACTCTGCAAAAAGAATATCTCCGTGATAAAGAAGCAGGCAAACCTATTAAAATTCCGGTCAATTATTATCCCAATGATGATGAAACCAAAGAGCCTGTTGTTAGCTGGCGCAGCTCTGCAAACCTGCTTTTCTCCAACTGGCTGAACTATTTTGTCTATCAGGTTACTCCTTACGATATTACAGCCATTGATAAATAAAATAAAAAGCATTGTCTTCGGACAATGCTTTTTATTCTGTTGTTATTATTTGTATCAATTACAGACCTTGACAAGGAAAGTGCCAGATGCAATAATTATAATATCTTTAAGTTATTACTGATAGATTAATTACTGTGTTTTTACTTGGATTAAGTTTGTTTTGAAAGGAAATAATATGAAAAAAACTCTGGTTTTATCTGTTTTGATCCTGTCTGTTATTTTTGTTTGCGCTTCACTGCCGGCTTTCGCCGCAGATATCGTTGCTCGTGATAATTCTCAGACGGCAGAGCAAATGAATGAATTTAATGGTTTAAATGTTGTGCTTGATGAAAACTGCATTGTCAGTTTAGCCGTTCTTGATGACACGGCATATCTGTTTTTGCCTGCATTTGCTGATTTGTCAGCATTAACCCTGAATTTCAACGATGAGAATCCTCTCATCGCAGCAGGTGATCTTGGTGAGCAAACGCTTATGTCAGGAAGCTTGCTTGATATTACTTCCATAGCAGCACAAAACAGTAATGGTACTTACAATATAAGCTTAAAATTTGTATCGGGCAGTGAATTGCCTGTTGTTATTATGCAATCATCCGGGGTTTTTTCTATGTTTTTAACCAGTGATAATATCTTGGAGCAGGGCAGAGAGTGGGTGGATATATCAAAATCAAATGAAGCTACCGGCAGCATGAAAATGCACAATCCTAATGGAGAGGTTATTTATGATGGTGCCCTGACACAAATTAAGCCGCGTGGCAATTCAACCTTCAAGTATTATGATAAAAAATCCTATCAAATCAAGCTTGATAAAAAAACAGATTTGCTGGGAACAGGCGAGAAAGTAAAAACATGGGTATTGCTTGCAGGTTATATTGATGCATCTCAGATGCGAGATAAGACCTTTAAGGATTTGGCGGCAAAGCTGGAGATGCCGTTTACAGTCAGCTGTGATTGGACGGATCTTTATTATGACGGTGAATATCGTGGAACATATCTTCTTTCCGAAAAGAACTCTGTGGGTTCCGAAGCTGTAGATATCATTGATATGGAAGATGCATATGAAGAAGCCGGAAATGCAGCTTATGGTGATAATGAAGAGTCTCAGAAGGATGTTAACAAATACGGTAATGAATTTCATTATATTCCTGATCTGACAGAGCCGGCAGATATCAGCGGCGGATGGCTTATTGAATTGAATCATGCTGCATATGATGAGATCTGCGGCTTCCTGACTGATGAAGGAGTTGCCCTGAATGTAAAGAGTCCTGAATATGCAGGAAAAGATGCAATGCTTTATATCAGTGAATACTATCAGGAATTTGAGAATGCTGTTTATGCAGAACAAAACGGTATTTATACAGGATTTAATACTGAAACAGGAAAGTATTATTATGACTATTGCGATAAAGAATCCTTAGTTAAAATGTATCTGCTGCAGGAAATAAGCGGAAATATTGATGCATTTGCTTCCTCTTTATATTTTTATAAAAATGCCGGTGAAAAGATGTATGCAGGTCCTGTATGGGATATGGAGGCTTCTGCAGGTATCGGTTGGAATGAAGAAATTGTTTCCACACGGGATTTTTTGGATAAACGTTATTTGTCAAAGGCATTGATACAAATTCCGGATTTTCGGCAGGCAGTTGTTGATTATTTCAAAAGTATTCTTGCTCCAGAAATAGAACATCTGCTGGCAGAAGAAGGCACTCTTGCCGAATATGAGCAAAAAACAGCAGGCTCTGTTGCTATGAACAGTGTGCTTTGGCCTTTTGTGAAAGTAGGAGATCCATCTAAGGAAGCGCATCTTTGGGCAGAAGGCACTGAGTATGCTGATGTACTGGCTGCATATAAACAATGGCTTAGTGAACGTTTGACAGAGCTGAAAAAGGACTATGACCCATTCAGCATTTATTATCAGCCATCAGATCATCCATATTTCCCGAAAGCTGAGGAATCTGTGCTTATTTCGGAAGAAACCGATATTGAAAACGGTGTTCATAAATCGGTCTATATGGATAAAACAGGAGTAAAAACAGAGATTCAAGTCAAAGATGACGGTTCCTTTTCACTTGCTGTTTATGAAGGGGATATGGTAAAAACAGATTATGTCTATGCCGGCGGCGTTACTGCCAAAATAGAAGAAAAAATCGGCGAGAGGACAAAATACAGTGTTTGGCTGCCGGATGATATAGAACAGGCAGCAGTCAGATTCCCTTATGCAATGGCAAGTATTTATACAGTGGCATCAATGCCTGATGGTACTCTTTTACCTATTACAAATTTCGATGCTGAGAGTGTAGTTGTTTATGTAACCGGCGCTTGCGATATTCAATTCGTTGAAAACAAAAAGACATTTAATGATGTGGATGAGAAATGGTATAAAGAGTCTGTTGCATTTGTTTCCGCGCGCGAAATTATGAACGGTGTTGGTGAGAATACTTTTGCTCCCGATGAATTGCTAAGCCGTGCCATGCTGGCGCAGATCCTTTATAATTTTGATTCTGACAGTATCAGCGGCATAAGTTCTGAATTTAAGGATATACCGTTTGGCATTTGGTTTGATGATGCTGTCAATTGGGCTTCGGCTGTTGGTTTGGTCAATGGTTTCGGTGATAATACCTTCAGGCCTTATGACAATATAACCAGAGAACAGCTGGTTACAATTCTTTATCGATATTTCAATTTCAAGGGATATAAAGCAGCGGCAGGAAATGATTTGTCCGCATTCTCCGATGCAGATAAGGTTTCTGATTGGGCATTGGATGCGGTTGAATGGGCAGTCGGAAATGGCTTGATCAGCGGTGTGTCACAAACAGTGCTTGCACCTGATTCTGCAGCAAGCAGAGCAGAAGTAGCAACGATTATGATGCGTTTTTGCATTCTGATACTGAATCAAGAGGTTTAATGGAATCATCATAATGAAACAGCAAAAAGCCGTAAGAATTACGGCTTTTTGCTTGCGCTGTTGAAAAAGATATTATATAATTTGCTTAAGTTCATAATCTTAGGGGAGCTCGCAGACGGGCTGAGAGGAAATTGTGCATTTCGACCCTTTAACCTGATTTGGATAATGCCAACGTAGGGAATGTTTTTTTTGCGTAGAATCGGGTGTATTCTACGCATTTTTATTATTAAGGATAACTAAAAGGAGAAGATAACTATGAAATCAAAAACAACTCTTAGATCACATGCACTGCTTTGGTTCGGGGCAGCGGTTTCGCTTGCCTGCTTGTTGATTTCATCCATATTGGCTTGTCCTCCTTCGGGGCTGATCTCAATTTCAGAGGTGGCGCGGCCATAGATTGCCTCAGCCTCCGAAATACG
>JAFSIU010000052.1 GCA_017439615.1 Bacillota bacterium | reverse complement strand
GCTCAATTCCTATCGTAATGACAGATATATGCACTTTTTGCGTAAGGATAAATTGCTGCGTGTGCGCAAGGCTGATTTTGCCCTTTTTGTCGGAGGACTTTTCTTTTGCTTCAACAAAGGCTGGTTCGGCCTTTCTTTGCTGCTTGCCATTGAATTGGTATTGCTTTTGAGCTGCAAAACTGCTCCGCAGAAAAAGCCGCTTGTGATGACGCAAAGAGCCAAGCGTCTTTATATTGCCTGCGTGGTTTTGGAGACCGCCGCAGCCATCGCACTTTATTTTCTTGGCAGAACCGTTTATGCGGCAGCCTTACTCATCGTTCTTACGATTTTTTCCTTCGGCTTTATTATGCTCGCCAATATTCTGCTTGCCCCTGTCGAGAAGCATATCAATGAGAGCTTTTTGAAGGATGCCAAGCGTAAGCTTGCTTCAATGCCGTTATTGACCGTTATCGGTATCACGGGCAGCTTCGGCAAAACTAGCGGCAAAATGATCTTGGGAGAGATCTTAAAAGAAAAATATATGACACTTGTTACTCCCGCGAGCTTCAACACTCCTATGGGACTTACCCGTGCCATCAGGGAAAAGCTGCAGGCAACAGATGAGTTTTTTATCGCCGAAATGGGCGCCAAGCAGGTGGGGGATATCAAAGAGCTTTGCGATCTCACGCATCCCCAGGCAGGTATTATCACCGCCGTGGGTGAGCAGCATTTGCAGAGCTTCAAAAGCTTGGAGAACATTATCAAAACCAAATTCGAACTGATGCAGGCCTTGCCCGCCGATGGCGTGCTTTTCGCCAATATTGATAATGAAAATATTGTCAAGGGCCTGGAGCTGCCGCATCAATGCAAAATCATCAGATATTCCCTGAATGGCAATGGCGATTATAATGCCTGCGATATCCGTGTCAGCGCCAAGGGCAGCAGCTTTGCTGTTATCACTCCCGAAGGAGAGTGTGGAGAATTCCAGACCGCTCTTCTTGGCAGACATAATATCGAAAATATTCTCGGTGCCGTGGCCTGCGCGCATTATTTCGGTGTCAGCCTGAAGGAAGCTGCCCGTGCTGTGAAGACTCTGCCGCAGATCGAGCACAGACTCTCTCTCAAGCAGACTGCAGGCGGAATCAATATCATTGACGATGCCTTCAATTCCAATCCGGCCGGCTCCAAAGCAGCTTTGGAGGTACTTTCCGCATTCGAAGGCGGAGACAAGATTTTCATCACTCCCGGTATGATTGAGCTGGGTGAAAAATCTGCAGAGCTCAATCGCGAATTCGGTAAAAATTGTGCCAAGGTCTGTGATTATATCATTCTGGTGGGCAGAAAGCAGACCGAGCCGATTCGTGAAGGTGTGCTGGAAATGGGTTTTGATGAGGCAAAGCTTTTTGTGGCAGCGGATCTCGCAGAAGCCCGTGTACAAATGGCGAAATGGGCAAAAGCAGGGGATACAGTGCTTTTTGAAAATGATTTGACTGATGACTATAATGAGAAAAAATAAAAGTAAAGGCAAAGGAGAAGAATTATGCTGAAAATCAAGGTAGGTGTGCTGTTCGGCGGCAAATCCACGGAGAATGAGGTTTCCGTTATCTCAGGTCTGCAGGCAGCAGCAGCATTGAATAAGGATAAATATGAACCTGTTTTGATTTATATTTCAAAACAGGGGGTTTGGTATTGCGGTGAGGAGCTC
>JAFSIU010000051.1 GCA_017439615.1 Bacillota bacterium | reverse complement strand
GTTTCATTGGGCAGGATTCCCGCACTGCTTTCGCCGACATTTTTGAAATTTTTGGGCGAGGTTACTTCCTTGCTCAGATCATCGACATGAGTCAGCACAAGATATGCCGTCATCACCTTGGTGATGGATGCAGGATATTTGATCTCATCGGCATTTTGCTCGGTAATGACCTGACCGGTTTTCATATCCATAAGCATATATGCCTCAGCATCTATATCCAAAGCAAGTGCAGGCAAGGAACAGCACAAGCATATTAAAAGAGTAATCAAAAACAGCAGATTTTTGCGTTTCAAAACAAATCACCTCAAAATTTCTCTGTTTTTTAATTACTCTTTCCAAAGCCGAATTCCTGCATAATTTCAGGATTTATTTGCGGAAAAATCTTTCAATTGCTCTAGAAGTCCCGGAACAGCTTCAATCAGCCTGTCGAAGCTGCTTGCTTCATTGACAGCAATGAAGCGCACGCTGTTTCCATGTCCTACCAGAAAACCGACCGGCGCGACAGAAACACCGGCACCGCTACCGCCTGCAAAGGGCAAAGCCTTTTCCGAAGTTTCCTGCTTGCCATATTCACCGCCGCCTGCAACGAAGCCGCAGCTGACCTTGGAAATCGGTATAACAGAGATATTATCTGAGGTTTCCACAAGATCGCCGACTACGGTATTCACATCCATCATTTCCAACAAAGACCCCATCGCAGTTTCCATCAATTGTCTGATATTGACCTCACTCATAGCTTGCACTCCTTTGCTGTTTTAAGCTCTTTGCTCTTTCATTTCTTATTTGCCTTAAGCAGACGAGAATAATATTACCCAAAGTGACTTGTGTTATGCAGGAAATTTCCAAATCAAAAAGCCTGGCATTGAAATCAGCATGGACAAAAAGCTCCGGCTTATCATCAAAAGACATAAACAACCTGCTCAAAAACGGAATGCTGGAAGCTGCAGCAATGTGCAAGGTTCCTGCAAGCAAGGCAGTCTGCGCCGCATCACCTGTTCCGACAAAAGCTTTCAGACAAAAACACTTTACCTTCAAAGCTTTAAAAAGCCAATGCAGACTCTTTTTCTGTCTTTTGGATTTTTTCTTTTTGTTCACAAGCAAACGACGGTCATAAAGCCTTATATCAAAAAACAACAGTTTCCATATTATGCAAATGTGAAAATAGCCCTTGTGATTGTCGAAGCGGATATAAAGCCTCAAGGGCAGAATGATCAATATGAGAATTGTAATCAGAAAAATCAGCATAGGAATATTTTGACTGATTTTCCGCATTTTATTCCACAGACAAGCAACAGCCACAGGCGAAATGAATATATTGAAAGCAAAAAGAGGTGCTTTATTTGGCAAATTATAACAGATGGGCTGCAGTGGAATATGCAAACCGTTGGTGGAATGACAGAAATCCGGATTTCCCGAATTTTGATGTCAACTGCACAAATTATGTTTCACAATGCATAAATGCCGGCGGAATACCGATGTTTGTCACCGATGATACACAAAGCGGATGGTGGATCAAACGAATGCCGGAAACAGAGCTTGGTTTCATATGGAGCTTTTCGTGGGCGTTGGCGCACAGCTTCCGTTGGTTTTTAAGCTCTGATACAGCAAAAGAGTTTGCGCAAGAAAGACAAAATGTCTATGAGCTGGAACACGGAGATATAATAGTTTATGATTTTGACGGGAATAATGTCTGGCAGCATAGCGCCATCGTTACTGCCAAGCGCCAGAACGGACAGCCGCTTGTCAACGCCAACAGCTCAAACAGTTATCACCGCGACTGGACATACAAGGATTCGCCCGCATATACTCCGCAAATCAAATATAAATTTTTCCACTTATTCTGATTTTCGGAACAAAAAAATAAGGACGCCTAAGCGTCCTTATTATATTAAACGAAACTATATTAAACAAACAATCAATCAAGCTGCTCCATAATTTCATCGGGAATATTGAAATTAGCATAAACAGCCTTAACATCATCATTGTCTTCCAAAGCATCAATGAGCTTCAGAATCTTGGCAGCATCGGCTGCATCTTCGATATCGATGGTGTTTTGGGGGATCATAGTGATCTCGCCTTCCTTGATCTCAAAGCCTGCGGCAACGATGGCTTCGCGGACTGCTTCCAGATCATCGGTAGAAGTGATGACTTCAGCGACTTCTTCATCGTCGGCAACGATATCCTCGGCACCGG
>JAFSIU010000007.1 GCA_017439615.1 Bacillota bacterium | reverse complement strand
TCTGCAGCCTTTGCCGAATGGACAAGCACAGGCGAAAACAGCTATCAATATACCACCATATACAGCAACCGCCGCGGAGACTATTTTTATCAGGCGACTGCACTCCTGAAAAACTATATGCGTGAAAGCATCAGTGTGTCGGGAAATACTGTTACCATAGATCTTGTTTATGATCCTGCAGGCTTTGATCTGAGCTTTGATGTCATTGTTGACAGCAGCGTGCCCGATGAGCTTGCTCCCATAGCTGTTGATGTTCAGCTGGTCTTCTATGACCGCCATAATGACGAATGGACTATTGTTCCCGGATTCGAAAGCCGTACCATTGAGGTTGCTCTCAGCAAGGTCGACGGTGTCTGGCAGGGAACAGGTACATATCATGTATGGAGCAAATATACCACTGCTTCTTTTAAAGATGAGCTTTATCTCTATCGAATCGCAATTACCGGCTTTGAGCTCGGCCCCGTTCGCGGCAGTCTCAGCGCTGTCAATTCCGATGGCGGCGAGGCCTTCAAGGTCTACAAATCTCAGGCAGGCACTTATCATCCCGCTGCTGCATATATCGCCAATGTTTCCGTCAGCGACATCAGTTGCACGATGGGTACCGCCGAAGAGTTGAAAGGCGCTCATGTTTACCGCAATGGAAGCGTGGATGAGCAGCATGGCAGCATCACCGCTACCATCAGCATCGATCCTTATACCGTGGTTCAGCACTATGAAGACGGTGTAACCGCGGACAAAATAACTCCCAAGGTCTTTTTGACTCCCTTCCTGGATGAGCCCGTCCGCAGCGGATATATCTTTGACGGCTGGTGGACAAAGGATGCTCACGGCAATTGGGACACCAAGGTCAGCTCCGCAGGTCTTGCTATCATGGATCTGGTCGCAAGCGGCAAAACTCTTGACCTTTATGCCAAGTGGAAACAGGATCTCACGGTTTGCGGTGATGTTCAGATTTTCAACTGGTATATGCACAAAGGCAACAAAACCTTCATTTTCGATCATGACCGTATCGATACCGCAATTGTCCGCTTGGTACGCAGCAATGGCGGCAGCCAGACAGTCCTGCGTGTTCAGGAGGTCTCCATGACCGATGTTATCGGGGCAGGGGAGACTGCCGAGACCGCAGATCATCGCCTTGGCAGCTTCAGCTTTGAAAATGTCCCCGATGACGGCTCTGAATATCATATCACTATTGCAGCAACCAATTTCACTTCGAAATTCCGCAATGAAACAGTTGCTTCCGGTGCTGCTTTCTCTGAAACTCTGAATGCCGCAGTTGACGAGAATGGTGACAGCACAGCCCGTGTTGATGCGCAGATGACCTTTGCCCCCGCAGTTTTTGATCTTATCTTCACTGTGGATGCCGACGCTATCGCCGAGGGCTTCCGTCCCGACAGTGTCGGACTGGTTATCCGCGGCAATGACAGACTGCCCTCCGAAACTCAGACAGAACCTCTGAGCTGGCCTATCATCAGCCAGCAAAAGCAGGGCTCCAATGTCTTGTCCCATGCGATCGCCATGGATAAAAATACAGGTCTGCCCGTGGAGGATGCTCATGGTGCAGGCAGCGGCATCTGGCATGACTTTGAGGTCTGGCAGGCACATCCTGCAAACTATTTCTATGCCTATGCGCTCGAGGTTTGGGATGCAGCATTCGGCAGCACTGTCTATGACCAGAGCAATATGGCAAATGCTCCCTTCACTGTGGCTTATGTTCCTGTCAGAGCATGGTATGACATCGCAAGCGGTGAGCAGACAGTTCCTCCCACGGTTCTGGATCTCGGCATCACCTTGACTCATCCCGACAGCTCAAAACCAAATGGTCTTGTTGCATATATGCTTCCCAAGACCTATGACCTGACATTCGAGCTTGGCCGTACAGGTTCTGTTGCAGGCATTACCAAGCTGGATGCAGATACCTTCCTTGACAGCTTCACCTGGAGCTTTGGCAAGGCAAGTCTGCCCACAGCTGAAGCAGAGGGCGAAGCAGGTGTAAGCTTTGGCGGCTGGTGGACAAAGAACGGTCGCAGCACAGGTGATTGGGGTGAAAAAATAACTGCTATTCCTGCAAATCAGCAGGGCGATCTCACTCTTTATGCCCGTTGGATCTATACTGTTACCTGGAATTGCGCCAATGGCAGCAGCCCCATTGTTGAGACTTTGATCGAAGGCACTATGCCTGTCGAACCCTTGTCTCCCACCAAGCCTGCCACCACGCAATATACTTACAGCTTCACAGGCTGGTCTCCCGCAATTTCCAAGGTCAGCGGCAATAGCACTTATACAGCACAATATAGCAGCACTGTCAACAGCTATACCATCACCTGGAAGAATGGCAGCGAAACTCTTGATACAGATACGGTTGCCTATGGCGGAACACCTGTATACAGCGGTTCCACTCCCAAGAAAGACTCCACTGCGGAATTCAGCTATGAATTTATCGGCTGGACTCCCGCCATCTCCTCGGTAACAGGTGATGCGGAATATAGCGCGGTGTTCTCCGCAACCAAGCGCAGCTATACCATTACTTGGCTCAATGCTGACGGCACTCTGCTCGATGCAGACAGCAATGTTCTTTATGGCACAAAGCCTGTTTACTCCAGTGTTCACCCGCAGAAAGCAGGCGATGCGCAATATAGCTACAGCTTCATTGGCTGGAAGAGAGCGGGCGACAGCAATATCTATGATGCGGTATCAATTCCTGTTGTAGAAGGCGACACTGTCTACACAGCACAATATGAGCAGAGCATCAATAAATATACTGTTATCTGGCAGAATTATGACGGCACTGAGCTTGAAAAGGATGAGAATGTACCTTATGGCACCATGCCCTCATATGATGCAGCTGCTCCTTCCCGTGCCTCGACTGCGCAATATGCTTATCATTTCAAGAGCTGGGACAAAATGATCGAGCCTGTCAGCGGCAATGTAACATATACCGCAGAATATTATCAGCAGACTCAGACTTATACTGTTATCTGGGAAAATGCCGATGGCACCGAATTGGAGAGGGATACAAATGTTCCTTATGGCGCTGTTCCTGCTTATAACGGAACCGTTCCCGTGAAGGCCGAAGATGCACAATACAGCTACAGCTTTGACAAATGGTCGCCTGCCATTTCCGCAGTAACAGCTGATGCAGTTTATACCGCTGAATATAAGTCCACAGTCAGAAAGTATCGCATAACCTGGCTGGATGAAAATGACACTGTTCTGCGCAGCGAAATGCTGGAATACGGCACCACACCTGCTTATGGCACACCGCCTGCCAAAGCAGCCGATGCTCAATATACCTACAGCTTTGACAAATGGTCTCCCGATATTGTTTCCGTAACAGGCGAGGCCTCATACAAGGCAAGCTATATGGCAACAGTCAATGAATATACTGTTATCTGGCAGAATTATGACGGCACCGAGCTCGAAAAGGATGAAAATGTTCCTTATGGCACCACACCTTCCTATGATGGCATAACTCCCGAAAAACCGGCTACCGCACAATATAGCTATAGCTTTGCCGGCTGGACTCCTGCAATTCACAGCTTAACGGGTGATGTTGTTTATACAGCAGCATTTTCCGAAACGGTGAATGAATATGTTATCACCTGGTATGATGAAGACGGCATTACCAAGCTTGATGAGCAGATTCTGCCCTTTGGTGCAGTTCCCGTCTATAAGGGCAGCGCACCGCAAAAAGCGGGCGATGCACAATTCAGCTATACCTTCAATGGCTGGGATTCTGCATTTGCTCCTGTCAGCGGCAATGCATCTTATCAGGCAAGCTATCAGCAGCATCTCAACAGCTACAAGGTCACCTGGCTGAATGAGAACGGCATTGTTCTGGAAACAGATGAGAATGTTCCTTATGGTACTGTTCCCACCTATGACGGAGCAACTCCCACCAAAGCGGCCACCGCACAATATACCTACAGCTTTGACAAATGGTCGCCTGATGTCTCTGCAGTTACAGGTGATGCGGTCTATACTGCTGTCTATACCTCAACAGTAAATGAATATACTGTCATCTGGTATGATGAAGACGGTGTTACCGAACTTAATAAGCAGACTCTGCCCTTCGGTGCAACTCCTGTCTATGCAGGTCTTGCTCCCACCAAGGCTTCAACCGCACAATATAGCTACAGCTTCAGTCATTGGACTCCTGCTGTCAGCTCTGTCATCGGCAATGCTCATTATATCGCGGCTTATCACAGCACCGTGAATACCTATACTGTTATCTGGCAAGATGAAGATGGCACCGAGCTGGAAAAGGATGAGAATGTTCCTTATGGCACTGCTCCCGAATTCAATGGCGCAACTCCCACCAAATCTGCCACTGCCCAATTTACCTACAGCTTCAAGGGTTGGTCTCCTTCTACCTCCGATGTCACGGGAAATGCGACCTACAAGGCTGAATATAATACCACCGTCAACAAATATATGGTCAAATGGATGAATGAGGGCAGCAGCACTCCTTTGGAAGTCGATAATGATATTCCCTATGGCGCAATGCCTGTCTATAACGGCGCTGTTCCCACCAAAGCAGCCACTGCGGAATATACTTTCACCTTCAAAGGCTGGTCGCCTGCCATAACAGCGGTCGAAACCGATACGGTCTATGTTGCAGAATTCACCGCCGAAAAGAACAAATATCATGTTGTCTGGAAGGACAGCGACGGCACCATTCTGGAAACGGATTATAATGTTCTTTATGGCACCACGCCCGAATTCAATGGAGCAACTCCCACCAAAGCGGCTGACGCACAGTATAGCTACAGCTTTGCAGGCTGGACTCCTTCTGTTTCCGCAGTTGACGGACACGAGGAATATATTGCCACTTATAGCAGCACCTTGAGATCCTATGAGGTCAGATGGGTCAACTATGACGGCACTTTGCTGAAATCAGAAAATGTGGAATATGGCACAATGCCCAGCTATGTCGGAGAAACACCTATCCGTCCTGATCATCCAGGCGAGTCCTTCAATTTCATAGGCTGGGATAAGCCTTTCGAAGCAGTCAAGGGTCCTGTTGTCTATCAGGCAAAATATGAAGGTAATGTTATTCCTTATACCATCACCTGGGTGGTTGAGGGCGTAAGCACAGATGAAACATATTTCTATGATGCAATGCCTATGTATCCCGGCTCCACTCCGCAAAAGGCTTCCACTCCCGAATTCAGTTATACTCACAGCGGCTGGTCTCCTATCATCGAAAAGGTAAAAGCAAACCAAACCTATATCGCAACCTTCGATGAAATCAAACGCAGCTATCTTATCACCTGGCTGAATGAGGACAATACTCTGTTGAAATCCGAAAATGTGGAATATGGCACTATGCCTACTGCTCCTGCAGATCCCACCAAGGCAGCCGATGCTCAATATAGCTATAGCTTTGCAGGCTGGGATAACGTACCTGTCGCGGTCAGCGGCAATGCCACCTACAAGGCTACCTATAACAGCATTCTCAATAAATATGATGTTGTCTGGAAGAACTGGGACGGCACCACTTTGGAAACAGATGCCGACATCGAATATGGCACAGTTCCCGTCTATGACGGAGCAACACCCACACGTCCTGCAACCACACAGTATGTCTATACCTTCGACAAGTGGTCGCCTGCGGTCAGCTCTGTCACTGGCGATGTTGTATATACTGCGACCTTCAAGGCTACTCTGCAGAAGTATATAATCACTTGGTATGACGAAGACGGCAGCACTGTGCTTGACAGTCAGGAAGTTGATTATGGCAGCACGCCTGTTTATGGCGGAGCTCAGCCCACCAAGGCTCCTACCACGCAGTATACCTATTCCTTCAACAAATGGCTGCCCGGTATAGCCTCTGTAACAGGTGATGCCTCCTACACAGCAAGCTATTCCGCCGAAGTCAATAAATATACTGTCACCTGGAAGAATGCTGATGGCAGCGATTTGGAAGTTGACAGCAATGTGCCTTATGGCGCAGCTCCCGAATATAATGGCGCTGATCCCACCAAGGCTTCCACTGCTCAATATTCCTACAGCTTTAACGGTTGGGACAAGGTATTGTCGGCAGTTACAGGCGATATCATCTATACAGCGGTTTATGTACCGACTGTGAACAGCTACACTGTTTTGTGGAAGAATCATAATGGCGATGTTCTTGAAACAGATACCGTTTTATATGGCGACACTCCGCACTATGGCGGCATCACTCCCGTCAAGGCTGCCACTCCCGAATTCAGTTATACGCACAGCGGCTGGTCTCCTGCAATCGCTGAGGTAACAGGTAATGCGGAATATACCGCAGTGTTCTCCGAAACCAGACGCAGCTATCTTGTTACCTGGCGTAATGATGACGGCAGCGTGATCGACACAGAAATGCTGGAATACGGCACAATGCCCACACATGCCGATGCTTCCAAGGCACCTACCGCACAATATAGTTTTGTCTTTGCAGGCTGGAGTCCTGCACCGGCAGCAGTCAGCGGCGAAGCGGTTTATGATGCTACATATACTCCCGTCCTGAATAAATATACCGTAACCTGGGTGGACGAAAACGGCACCACAGTTCTGGAAAAGGATGAGAATGTCGGATATGGCACCATGCCGAGCTTTGACAGCGCTGATCCCACCAAGACAGGCAATACACAATATAGCTATGATTTCAAGGGCTGGGACAAGGCAATTGCGCCCGTCAGCGGTGATATCACTTACAAGGCGGTATATGAGCCTCGTGTCAATGAATATACCATCACCTGGAAGAATGATAGTGGCACAGTTCTGAAGAGCGAAAAGGTGGCTTATGGCAGCACACCTGTTTTCACAGACCCTGATCCCGCCAAACCTGCCTCTGCAGAATTCACCTATAGCTTCAAGGGTTGGTCTCCTGCAATTTCTGCGGTCAGCGGAGATGCAGAGTATATTGCAGAATATGATGCGACAAAACGCAGCTATCTTATCATCTGGCAGAATGAGGACGGTTCTTCGCTTCATTCCGAATCTGTTGAATATGGCGAGCAGCCTGTTTATGCAGGCGCTGTACCCACAAAGGCACCCACCGCACGTTACAGCTATATCCACAATGGCTGGGCACCTGCTGTCGCCACTGTAACAGGTGATGCCGTATATAAAGCGACCTATACAATGCAGATCAATCAGTATACCGTTACATGGCTGGATGATGACGACTCCATCCTCCGTCAGGATACTCTGGATTATGATACAATGCCTTCCTATGGTGCTGATCCCACCAAGGCTTCCGATGCACAATATAGCTATGAGTTTAAAGAATGGACACCCGCAGTCAGTGCGGTTATTGGCAATGTGGAATATAAGGCAAGCTACACTCCTACTCTCAGAAGCTATAGTATAGTATGGAAGAATTGGGACGGCTCAATGCTCGATGCAGATGTGGCTGATTATGGCACAATTCCCTCTTATACGGGCAGTACACCGCAAAGAGCAGGGGATGCACAATTCACCTACAGCTTCAAGGGCTGGACTCCCGCAGTTGTTTCCGTAACAGGTGATGCTGAATATCTGGCTGAATATGATGCATCGGTCAATGAATATACTGTCAAATGGGTCAACTGGGATGATACCCCGCTTGAAACAGATCATAATGTTCCTTATGGCACTGTTCCCACCTATGACGGTGCAGCACCCACAAGACCTGACACAGTTGAGCATATCTTCACCTGGAATCTGTGGGACAAAACTGTTTCAGCAGTAACAGGGGATATCACCTATAAGGCAGTCTTTGTTGACAGCGCCAATACCTATACAGTTGTCTGGAAAAATTATGACGGTGCTGTTCTGAAAACCGATCTGAATGTTCCTTATGGTGCGGTGCCTTCCTATACGGGCAGTACTCCGCAAAAACCTGGCAATGCTCAATATAATTACAGCTTCAAAGGCTGGACTCCCGCCATCACGGCTGTGGCCGGCAATGCCGAATATCAGGCGGTCTTTGATGAAAATCTCAATAATTTCAGCATAACCTATACAGACGGTGTGGATAATGCAGTTATCTTCCCCGATCAGCAATATGTCAGGGCATATGGTGAGAACACTCCTGTCTTCATCGGTGTACCCTCACGTGATGGCTATTCCTTCCGTGGGTGGACTCCCGATGTTGCAGACAAGGTAACAAGCACCGCTGTTTATGCTGCAGTATGGCAGGTTGCTTCCAGTGTCATTTTCCCGCCCGAAGTTCTGACCGGCACTGCAGAGTTAGTCAAGGTCGATGCAGATGATGTCAACACCAGACTGGCTAATGTTTCTTTTGAGCTCTATCATGCCAATGGCGCTTATGTCGGCAGCTACAAAACTGCGGCAGACGGCAGAATAACAGTTCGTAATCTCGATCCCGGTGAATATTATTGGGTAGAAACACTTCCCGCCGAAGGCTATCTCCTTGACAGCAGCAAGCATAGCTTCTATGTTGAAAAGGACAAAACCACCAGTATGACAGTGACCAACACTCACAGTAAGGTGCCTTCAGTCTTCAGCAACAAGCATTATGCATATATCATCGGCTATGCCGATGGCATAGTGCGCCCCGAGGATAATATTACCCGCGCCGAAGTTGCGACCATATTCTTCCGCCTGCTTAGTGAAGAAGAGCGCGCACGCTATATGACAGATGAGAATCAGTTTACCGATGTTCAGGAGGGAATGTGGTTTAACAGAGCTGTTTCCACCATTTCCGCAATGGGTATCATCAATGGTTATCCAGATCACACCTTCCGCCCCGGTGCTTATATCACCCGCGCAGAGTTTGCAGCTTTGGCAGCACGCTTTGATGTCAATGGCAAAACCACAGGCGACTTCTTCTTCGATATTGAGGGACATTGGGCAGAGGATGAGATCAAAACCACCACCAACAATGGCTGGATCTTGGGCTATGAAGACAAGAGCTTCAGACCTGACCGTCATATAACCCGTGCCGAGGCAATGGCATTGGTCAACCGTCTGCTGCAGAGAGTTCCCGAAACCAAGTCCGATCTGCTGGAGGACATGTCTGTCTGGAATGATAATATGGATAGCGAAAAGTGGTATTATCTCGCTGTTCAGGAAGCAACCAACAGCCATGAATATGTCCGCAAGAGCAATGGTCATGAGACCTGGACCGAAATGCTTAAAAATCCCGATTGGACAGCTCTTGAACGCTGATGCAGCATTAGAAGAAAACAAAAAGAAAAGGAGACCTGCAAGGTCTCCTTTTCTTTTTGTTGAAACAGTCTGATTCTGTGCGGCGTGCTTCATTTCAGCAAAAATGCACCGCGTTTTTTGCTGTGCATGACATTGGCAAGAAAAGCGGTTTTGCTGACAGCTGCAAAGTATCTGCTCTGCTGATATATTTCGGCATAGTCTTTTTCAATTGTATCCAGAGTCTCGCGCAGCTGCAGCATCACCGCAAATTCATGCTTGCAATGCTCACTGCAGAAGCAATCGCAGGTCAGCTTGCTGATTTGCCCGTCCTGCAGGCGGAATTCCACATTGTAATATTTCCCGCTGCCTTCAACCAGCGCATAGCCATAAATATCATCAAGGCAGAGATAAATCACTCTGTCATCAATGAAATAATTCTTGCCGCGGTTGGCTGTGTCAGCGTTGATCTTCATTTCGGAGAGCTT
>JAFSIU010000006.1 GCA_017439615.1 Bacillota bacterium | reverse complement strand
GATTCTGACTTGTGATATAAACATTGCCGTCCGAAAGCGCTTTCACAGGCTGATTTGCGCCGCGATGACCGCATTTCAATTTGCAGGTCTTGCCGCCGGCAGCCAGAGCAAGCAGCTGATGACCAAGACCGATGCCTAAAATCGGCAGCTTGCCGAAAAGCTTTTTCAGCTCGGCAATGAGCGCTTCATTTTCCTGCGGATCGCCGGGGCCATCGGAAATGACAAGTCCGTCGAATGCAAGAATATCCTCTGCATTGGCATCATAGGGCAAGACGGCAATCTCGCAGCCACGCTGCTGCAATGCTTCTGCAATACCTGCTTTGGCACTGCAATCAAGCAGAGCGACACTATATTTCTTTTCGCCGCAGGCGGAATAAACAGCATTTTCCCTGCTGCTTACACTTTCGACTGCATTCAAAACTTTATAAGAAGCGAGAGCTGCTTTATCCAGCTTTTCCAAATCGCTGACAATGGCTGCATTCATCACACCTTCTTCGCGGATGATGCAGGTAAGCTCACGGGTATCGACACCTGCGATGCCGACGATGCCCTGCTGCTTCAAGAAACTTTCCAGCTCACCTTCACAGCGGAAATTGGAGGGCATATCACAAAGCTCGCGCACCACATAACCGCGGACAAAGGAAGCGGGGCTTACCATATCCTCGGAAATCATGCCGTAATTGCCTATCTGCGGAAAGGTCTGCATGACAATTTGGCCGTAATAGCAGGGATCAGTGAGAGTCTCCATATAGCCGCCCATGGATGTCGTGAAAACCAGCTCGCCGACAGTTTCGCCGACAGCGCCTATCGATATTCCTTCAAAAACTCTGCCGTTTTGCAATACAAGATATGCCTTCATGCTATTCTCCCATTACTGCAACCATAACGGCTTTCTGTGCATGGAGTCTGTTTTCTGCTTCGTCAAAGATTTCATTGGCATGAGCTTCGACGATTTCGGCGGTGATCTCCTCGCCGCGATGTGCGGGCAGACAATGCAGAACCATGGCATCGGATTTGGCGACCTTCATAAGCTCGGCATTGATCTGATAATCCTTGAAGATGCCCTTTCTCATTTCGAATTCACCTTCCTGACCCATGGATGCCCATACATCTGTATAGAGAACATCGGAATCGGCAGCTGCGGCAAAAATATCATCAGTGCAGGTAAATTTGCCGTTTTGGGCAGCCCATTCCATGATAGCCTTGTCGGGCTGATATTCCTTCGGGCAGGCGATTGCGACCTCCATACCCATTTTGATACCACCGACGATGAGAGAATTGGCCATATTGTTGCCATCGCCGACATAGCAGAGCTTGTTGCCCTGAATGACGCCCTTATGTTCGCGAATGGTCATCAGATCTGCCAGCACCTGGCAGGGATGGCAATAGTCGGTGAGGCCGTTGATAATCGGAATAGAGCCATATTTTGCCAGATCCTCGACCTCTTTTTGCTCGAAGGTACGGATCATGATGCCATCAAGAAAACGGGAAAGCACGCGTGCGGTATCCTCGACAGGCTCACCCCTGCCGATCTGCAAATCATTGGAGGAAAGGAAAAGCGCCTGACCGCCCAGATCATACATACCGACCTCGAAGGAAACACGGGTACGGGTGGAGGCCTTTTCAAAAATCATGCCGAGGCTTTTGCCTGCCAGATGAT
>JAFSIU010000050.1 GCA_017439615.1 Bacillota bacterium | reverse complement strand
GCAAAAAAGCATTTAAAATACAATCTGCTTTATTCTTGCCACTCCATTTTGTTACTTATATACTATATTTCTCAAAAAACAACTCAATTTTAATTTAATTTAAACTGAAGATAAACAAAAAAGCATTGCTTTTTTGCAATGCTTTTTGAATAGGCAATTATCTCATGCCTTTATAATACATAGTTTTGTTGACAAAATCATATTCAAAAAAATGGCAAAACTCAACGCTTTCCAAATTCATTTCCAGAACCAAGATGGGAAGGCGATCCTCAAGCACCGCTTCAAGCATAGAAAACTTATAAAGTGCAGCGGCATCATTGCTGACAAAAAAGCTATCGGCAATGTCAGGATATTTTCCCAGCTCTCCAAGGCTCACCTTCATTCCTGTGCAAATAGAGGCAGTCGTCAAATCAATCGGAACAATATCATTTTTATGCAGCACCCAGCCAATGCCATTTCGGTTGGCATGGGCAAAATCTAACACCATATTGCTGCAGGGATCTTCAAGCAAGCAAGCAAAAAGCTCCGCCTTGACATCAAAGCAATATAGCGAATAATGCTTATTCATTGCATTTTGTATGCTGAAATAAAGATAATTGCCGCCGCTTTGCTCAAAGCTGTCTGTTATATAAAAAATATTATATGACACAGATTTGCTCTGCTTCAAAGAAACAAGCAACTTCGTTTCATCTTTTTTGTTATAAAAAATTCCCTGAAAGCTTTCGTCCCGGCTGCTGAAATCGGCAATAACGATACCAAAATCGTCAAAATCCGCTTGCTCATAGACAAAGCCAAGCTCTATATCCAAGGAAAGCTCTGCAGAAGGCAGAGCAGAAAGTGAATCAAAAAGCGGCTGCAAATCGCCCTTTTCAAAAGCAGGGCCGGATTCCTGAACAGGGATGCTTTCTGCGGTAGCGCTTGCATCAATCTCTGTTTTGGCAGCAGTGGTTGCTTCTGCTGCTGTTGTTTTCTGAACGATATTGCCGGTCAGGATTTCAGCACCCTTGCTGCAAGAAGCAAAGCATGCAATAAACAACAAAACCGCAAGCAGCAACATCTGCTGCTTGCAGCCTTTTCCCTTTCTTGCGGCAAAATACCTATTCATGGACCTTGGCACCGCAGGAGGCGCAAAACTTTGCATCTGCGGGCAATGCGGCACCACAATTGGGACATACTGCAGCAGCGGCAGCTTCAGCAGGCACACCCTTCAATTCATTGACCTGAGCCTGAAGTGAAGCGATTTCTTCCCTGAGCACATTGATCTCATCATAAACCGTCTGCAGTTCTGCCACAGCTCCATTTTCTTTATCAAAAATATTCAGAAAATAGTCGCCAATAATCAGAACTTTTTCATCTATATTCTTTTGTGCTGCAGAGATTTTTGAATTCAATCTGCCGATTTCCAGCATATCATTTGTTTTGTCTGTAACACTTTTGGTTACTTCGGTAACCTTATCCCAAAAAGCCATAACATTTCCTCCTGAACATACTTTTACATATCATATAGATATCATATTCCCAAGCTTAGGCTATTATGCCAAGGTTTGCGCATAAAAACATATTAAGTTAAAAAGGACAGGCGTAAAGCCTGTCCTTTAAAAGATTATTTATTTCTCATAAAAGAGGGCAATTCAACATCATTGATATTGAAGGGCTGAACCTTTACGCCGCCATATTCATTGGTTGCAGCAGGCTTGGGAGCGGCTGCTGGCTTCTGAGCAGTGCTGCTCATACCGGCAAAGGGAGCTTTCAAGGGAGAAGCCTTGCCGTTTTCAAAACCGGTTGCGATAACGGTAACACGGATGGAATCATCAAGCTCAGGATCAATACCTGCACCGAAGATGATATGTGCATCGGGATCAGCAGCATCATAGATAAATTTGGCTGCTTCATTGACATCGAGAAGGCTCATATTCATACCACCGGTAACATTGAGCAGAATGCCTCTTGCACCATTGATGGAGGTTTCGAGCATTACGCTGCTGACTGCTGCAGTAGCTGCATCGATAGCACGGTTTTCACCGGTACCGAGACCAACGCCCATCCAGGCAGAACCTGCATCGGACATAATTGCCTTGACGTCTGCAAAGTCGAGGTTGATGAGTGCGGGTTTGCAGATAAGATCGGAAATACCCTGAACGCCCTGACGGAGAACATCATCAGCAATTTCAAAGGATTTGGTCATAGGAGTTTTGCGATCAACGATCTGTAAGAGCTTGTCATTGGAAATGGTGATAAGAGTATCAACCTTTTCCTTGAGATCGGAAACACCGACCTCAGCCTGCTGACTGCGGCGGCGGCCTTCAAATGTGAAGGGTTTGGTAACAACGCCGACTGTCAAAGCCTGACATTCTTTAGCGATTTCTGCAACAACGGGAGCTGCACCTGTACCGGTACCACCGCCCATACCTGCGGTAATAAATACCATATCTGCGCCTTCGAGAATGCTGCGGATATCTTCGCGGCTTTCTTCAGCAGCTTTTTTACCAACTTCGGGATTGGAGCCTGCACCGAGACCCTTGGTCAGCTTGGTACCGATCTGCAGATGGGTTTCTGCATTATTAAGCTTCAAAGCCTGAGCATCGGTATTGATAGCAACAAAATCAACACCGTCAAGGCCGGATTGAATCATACGGTTAACAGCATTGCCGCCTGCGCCGCCGACACCGATGACCTTAATCTTGGCAAATTGGTTTTCCAACATATCATCAAATTCCATCATAGATAAATCCTCCCTGCATTGAGTATAAGCGGAACATATTATTTCCCAATAGATTTCTACACAAAATAGAATATATCTTCTTTATAATAAAGGAAAATTTAATAAAATACAAGAGAAAAATAGCATTTTATTGGCTTTTTTCAAGAAAATTTTCATAAATTCTTATAATTCTCTTTATTTTACATAAAAAATTGCCGGACTGGAAACAAGACTGATGTCAACATATGAAATGGTTGGCAATAATCCTTCCTTTTCCTGTGCTGCAAGAAGCGCATAAAAGGCTTCGAATTTCTGAGCAAAGTCAGCTTGCGAGCCAATTCTGACTTCTGTATTATCCTTAGTATAGATAACAATTTTTTGAGTGTTGGCAGCATTGATTTCAGTTATGAATTCTCTGGCGGTCTCATTCATCTGATTTGCAACACTCAAAGCAGCAAGGCATTTTTCTTTATTCCCTGATGGAGCGGCAGATTCTCCTGTTTCAAGGTCATGATATATTTTTGCCCCCAGAACCGTACCGGGAGCGACAGCATCAAGCCCTGTTAAAAGAGGGAGCTGCGGATTGTCCATCTCTTTTGAACGATCAATTACCACACCGTCCTTATCCACCTGCAAAAAACCGCCGTCAACGGGGACTATTGCAACCGCAGTTCTCTCCCTGACAGTTATCAATATTTTATTGGGCAGCTCTTTGACTATGTCAGCCTCGGAAATCATATAGTTGATTTTTGTCCATTGCTCAGCCTTTTCCAGTGAAACAGCAAAGATATTATCACCTATGTTAATTCCCGAAGAACGCAGCACAGCTTCTTTGCTGACACTCACATTTCCTTCGACAACAATTTCCTTCACTTCAAAAAAAGATGACAAAGAAAAATAATATCCGGCAACAATGCAAATAATAAACAGCAAAAGCACACGCACCCAACGGGTATTACCCGCCCGGCGCTTGCGCTTACGATAACCGCCTATATCGGTTACTTTGTTTTTTTGCGCGGAGGAAAAACGCTTTCCTGTTTTATGCTTATGCTCTGCAGAAGCATCCGCAGAAACGGTTTTGCGTTTAACCGTCCTTCTTTTCTTGTTTGCCATAGGACCTTCTCAATTTAAATAATTTACATTACATTT
>JAFSIU010000049.1 GCA_017439615.1 Bacillota bacterium | reverse complement strand
CAGCGCATATCACGAATCTTTGACCAAGCTCTGCACCATTGGCGATCATATATGATCGCCAATGGTGCAGAGCTTGGTCAAAGATTCGTGATATGCGCTGTATACCAAGGATGGTGCCCAAAAATAAAGCGCACCAAAAGTATTGTCTGCTCCGTGCAAGGCAGTTTTAGCCGCATCATAGCAGGATTGAGGAGCTGCTTTTTCAATCATTCCGTTGTCAACACATTCAAACTGTTTGGGAGCATAAATCACATCGGTAACAGTATCGGGGAAGCGCGAATTCTGAACGCGGTTGACAACAACAGCTGCTACAGCCACCTGTCCGGCATAATCCTTGCTTCCCGCCTCAGCAAAAACGCAGCGGGCGAGCAGATCCAGTTCAGCATCTGTATATGAGATGACCGGCACATCACAAACCACAAAATCAGAAGAAACGGCAGAAACAGAAAAAACAGCAGACGCAGACATAAAATCGGGGATATGAAGTATTTGTCCCGCTGTCAAGGATGCATTCTGCTCCAGCTTGTTCAGAGCAAGAATATCCTCCTCTGTGCATTGAGTGAGCCTTGCCACAGCACTGATATCATCACCCTGACGAACGACATAATTCCATGCAAAAGCCTTTTGAACAGGAAAAACAAAGAACATTGCCGCACAGCACAGACAGATGATATAAAATAAATTTCTTTTGATAAGCGACATTCCTTTCTTTGAAGGAGAATCAACTCCTTTTGTGTCAGGGTTGTATTATAATAAAAGGCAGAAGAAAAAGCAAGCAATTTTAGTCGAAAGCCTCATTTAACTGCATTTTGCCGCAATTAAAAATTTTTCACGCAAAGTGTTGATTTTTTGATTGGCTTCTACTATTATGTACTATGATCGTATTGCGAAAGGAGTTTTTGGCTGATGGCTAAATATGGTTGTGAGATCTGCGGCTATATCTATGATGAGCAGGCAGGAGACAGCGATTCCGGCATCAAGGCAAACACCGCCTTTGATGAGCTTCCTGAGGATTGGATATGTCCCGACTGCGGCGCCGACAAAGATCAGTTTTCAGAAGCATGATTTGCTGCTGTTTATGCATAAAGGTTTTCTGTTCAGAAACAAAAAACAGGAGTCTGTCTTTTGAGACAGACTCCTGTTGCTTTATGAATTTGTTTTCAGCTCAGTTTGATTACAGACGAATTCATCAATCAGCCGATTGACTTTTTCCGGAGCATCGGTATTGGCATTATGCCCTGCGCCCTTCAGCCATATAAGCTGATGCCCGTCCTGAGCTGCCCAGCGCTTGTTATAGCTTTTGGCTGAGCCTGCCATATCCTTTTCACCGCACAGCAATAAAACAGGGCAGGTTATATCATAACGTTTCGGAGCTTCCACAACTTCTGCGAAAATTCTGAAGCCATGATCCGCCAGCTCGCAATACTCTATTTTGACAAAGGATTCCATGGTTTGCTTCATAACAGCGCGGCCATATTCTGATTTGGCAGTTCCCTTGATTCCCCAGGGAACAAGCCAGCGCCACGGAATGCTCATATACATCCATTTGGTGCGTTTCAGAAGTGCAAGCTCCCAATTTGTATAATATTTTCTTTTCAATGAGCAGGAGTCAATGGAAATAAAGCCTGCTGCAGTATCAGGAAACATTTCCATAAAAACCTGCGAAATATATCCGCCCAGGGATTGCCCGATAAGAACAGGCTTGGCAATACCTTCTTTTTGCAGGATTTCATGCAGCCAGCGGGCAATATCCCACATGGAAAACTTCAATGCAAAAGGCCTTGAAAGCCCATGAGCAGGCGCATCCCACGAAAAGCAATTATATTTTTCACTTAATCCCTCGAATTGCTTATAAAAAAGGTGATGGTCGGCAGTAAGTCCGGACAGCATAATGAGCCATGGACGAGCTTCATCACATTTGCTCACCCAATAGTGAATGTCTCCATATTGAGTAGTGAACACTTTTTCAACTGCAGCCATTTATGCCTCCTTGATGAGCTCAAAGCGACGAACTGTTTTGCCATCAACGATGACTTCTTCATTCCACATAGAAGCAGGACGTGCCCAAAGGCCGAATTCGCCATAGAGCGCACGATAAATCACCAGCTCATCCATAGTCTCGGAGTGATGAGCCATACCGATCACTTCATATTCATTACCTTTATAATGGCGATATTTTCCTTTTTTGATTTCCATATCAGTCAACCTCTGCACGGTATTTATCCATTGTTACAGAGAAGAGCTCGCCGTTTGTAGGCGGAGTATAGGTGATGGCATGAGCGCCTGCTTCAATGGTTCTTAAAATACTTTCATCTGTGGGACCGCCCGTGGCTATGATAGGCACGGAGGGGAATTGCTCATGAATTTTGCGCACCAGATCAGCTGTTTTGTAGCTGGCTGCAACATTGAGAATATCCGCACCGGCATCAAGACGGGCCTGAATATCGGTATGCTCGGTAATGACTGTTACAATAACAGGAATATCGATTTTCTTTTTCAGCATTGTGATGGTCTCATTGGGGGTAGGCGCATTGACAACAACACCCATTGCGCCCGCATTCTCTGCCGCAACAGCAATATCCACAACTCTTTCACCCGTGGTCCAGCCACCGCCGACGCCAACAAAAACAGGCATATCGGCAACGCTGATAATAGCCTTGGTAATCATAGGCTGCGGCGTAAAGGGATAGACCGCAATGATGGCATCGGAATTGATATTCTTGATTATGGCAACATCGGTAGAAAATGCCAATGACTTGAAGCGCCTGCCAAAAACATAAATCCCCGGAGCCTTTCTGATACACTCCGGCACAGAAACACGATGACTGCGCAAAAAGCCTTCATATTTGGTGGGTACCGGTCTTTTCTTGTTTTCTTCCAATAGCACTACCTCCCTGGTAAAATTTTGAATATCTGCAAACAGAGGACTTTGCAAGCTCTGCTTAAATTATATGTCCATGATATTAATTATATATTAAATACAATCTTTTGACAAGTAAAAGCCCTCTGTATATATATGAGGATTAACAGCAAAATGCTTGTCTGAAGCAAATTCTGCAACTCAAAGCAAAGAGCATCAGCAGATCAATGCTGATGCTCTTTGCTGTTGCAATATATTAAGGTGTATAAAAAGCGCTTACATTCCCCAATCGCCCTTGAGGACCATTTCATAATAGCCCTCGATATTGCGGGTATAAATACGGGCATTTCCCCATTCCCAGCCTGCATATTCCAATGCGAGCTCGCCAATGCCGTCGCCATTGAAATCATAGATGCCGTCGCCATAAATCTGGAAATAATACAATGTCCAATCAAAGCCTGCTTCCAGATCAAATTTGTGATATTCGCTGAAGATTTCTTCTACAAAGCCATTTTCATGCAGCAGCAAAGCAAAAGCATAAGCACCTGTTTGTGCTTCACCGCCTGCAGCTTCAAATTCCTGCCAGACGGTATATTCATCATTGGAATTGGCTATCAGCAATCTCTCGACAAAGCCATCATTGTCAAAATCACCGCTATAGATATTATCGATGCAGACCTCCGCATCCTTCAACCCAAGCTGATCAAGATAGCTGCTCATAAACGCGATATCCTCCTGAGAAGGAGAATCATTTGAAATCACCCAGGGAAGAATATTATGCGAAGCATTGGTCATCACAGGAGCATATTCACTTGCAGTGAGAGCATAAGCAGAAAAATTATAATCGGGTATACTTACCTTGGCAGCCAGCTCATCCAATTGCATAGGCAATGCAAAAATACGGGTGCTGCCATCCATATCAAACCCGGTATCTATGCCATAAGGCGCCATAATCGCCATTTCCACATCAGTGAAGCCGCCAAGGCCATCGCTGATATGAAGGATTATCTCATCATCACTCTGCAATATTCCTTTATAATCATAAATTGAATACTCCGCGGGCAAGAGTATATCCTGCAGATAGAAGGTATGATCGCATTGAGGATAATTGACCTTTACATCCGAAACAGATAACCATTCTCCACAGCCATAAGCACCAACAAAGCTGTCTGCTACAAAAATATATGTCATTTCGTCTGCAGGAACAGGAATCAGAGGCTCTTCGGCAGGAACAGTTGTTTCCGGCACAGGCTCACTGACCGGCTCAGTTTGCGGTTCAGTCAAAGGTTCGGTTTGAGGTTCGCTCACGGGCTCAGTCGAAGGTTCGGACTGAGGCTCACTCACGGGTTCAGTCGAAGGTTCGGACTGAGGCTCACTCACGGGCTCAGTCGAAGGTTCGGACTGAGGCTCACTCACGGGCTCAGTCGAAGGTTCGGACTGAGGCTCACTCACGGGTTCAGTTGAAGGTTCGGTCTGAGGCTCGTTTATCGGTTCTCTTCCCGGTAATGTTTTATCGATATTAACAATAGTTGTATTTTCTTCTGCTATTGTTGTTTTTGCCGGATTGACCGCAGGTTCTT
>JAFSIU010000048.1 GCA_017439615.1 Bacillota bacterium | reverse complement strand
GAAATCGAAAGGCTGGCACGACATGGTTATCGCGTTTTTGCCTATGACCACACCGGCTGCATGGAATCAGTAGGCAAGGATATCGGATGTGTTGCGCAATCTTTGAAAGACCTGAACGATGCCATCAACAATCTGCTGCAAACACCTGAATATCAGAATCTGAGTATTTCCGTCGTAGGACACAGCTGGGGCGGATTTTCCACTATGAATATCTGTGCTCTGCATCCTGAAGTCAAGCATCAGGTCGCGCTCGCAGGTTTTATTTCCGTTCATAATATGGTAAAACAAATATTCAGCGGATTTCTTTCCCCTTTTTTTAAAAAAATCTATGCTGCAGAGCGTATTGCCTGCGGCAAATTTGCCGATTTCAACGCCGCTGAATCTCTCAAAAAGAGCAAAGCAAAGGTGCTGATCATACAATCCGAGGATGACAAAACCGTAAAATGCGCCTTTTCCTTTGATATACTGCAAAAAGAGCTTGCAGGCTATGACAACATTCGTTTTTTGAAATTGAACAACAAAAGTCATAACCCGAATTATACCGCAGCAGCCGCAGCATATAAGGATGAGTTTTTTGCCGCATATCAGAATGCTGTCAAAAAAAAGCTTCTGCTGACTGAGCAGCAGAAGCTGGATTTCAAAAATCAATGGGATTGGAACAGAATGACCGAACAGGATGAAGCAATCTGGGAGCAGATTTTCTCATGCCTTGACAACTGAGGTATGCCCACTGCCGTCATAAGAGCCGCTCATACTGTTTATGTAAAGCTGATTATTACAGATGTACGCCGAGCAGTCCGCCTGCAGTATGTGCTACAAGATAGACAACCGCACCGATCACGGTACTGATAGCAAGCATCTGGAAAAAGCGTGCTTTGAAATTGAAATTATTGACCACGGAAACATAATAATTGAATAAGGCGATGATAATAACCGCGATAACTGCCATACATATAAATGCTGCAGTGAAAGCCTCGGACGGCAAAGCAAAATAAGGAATAACCAACAATAAGGTGGTCAGGAAGAAGCCTAAGCCTGTATAAAGAGCAGCCTTCATACCGCTGCCGTGTCCCTGACTTCTGGCTGCCAGAAATTCTGTTGCGCCCACTGCCAAAGTAGAGCAAATACCAACGATCAAAGCAGCAAGACCTGCCATTTTGGTATCCTGCAGGGTGAATGTGATACCGGAGAGCAATGCCACAAGCTCCATCAATGCATCATTGAGACCCAAAACAATGGAACCGATATAAGAAAGGCTTTCTTCTTTGGTCATTTTCAGCAAAGCAGCCTCATGAATGACTTCTTCATCGCGTATCTGCGCGCTTTCGGGCACCTCAGCAGTCAGGGCATCATAATCCCTTTGTGCTCTGCCTTCATTGTTTTCCATAACTTTGGCTGCAAAGGTATATCCAAAAATCCTTGCCATCAGCTTGTGAAAAAGCACATGGCTTTTCTGAGGCTGCATATCAATGCCGGTATAGCCCTTCCAGACATTATAATGACGGAGCTCATCCTTGCTCAGGCGCGCCATGATCTTGCGATTGTCTTCGCCCTTGACCTTTCCTGCCAAATATTCATATACCGCAGATTCTGTAATTTCTTTTTGCTGCAGTTCCTTCAGTCTTTGAAGCGCAGCAGCAGAAAGTTGTTTTTTTGCAACAGCTTGTTCTGACATAATTCCCACTCCTTCTTAATATGAATATGCTTTTGATTATTAAGTATAACAATCAAATAAAAAAAATGCAATAAAAGAAAATATTTAGGAACCAATAAGAAAATCATGAAACAACAACACAATTTTCCTCCGCTCTTTGATACGGAGTCAAAAATTCTCATATTAGGCAGCTTTCCGTCTGTGAAATCAAGGGAAGCGGCATTTTTCTACGGGCACCCGCAAAACCGTTTTTGGCGGGTGCTGTCAGAACTGCTCGGAGACAGCCTCCCAAAAACCATTGATGAAAAAAAATCTATGCTGAACAAACACCACATTGCGCTTTGGGATGTGATAGCCGAATGTGATATTGAAGGCTCCGCTGACAGCAGCATCACCGATGTCAAGCCAAATAATATATTGCCGATACTTAAAGGATCAAAAATCAAGCAGGTTTTTGTCAACGGCCGCACGGCAGAAAAGCTTTATAATAAGTATATTTTCCCTTATTCGCAACATAAGGCTATTGCGCTGCCCTCCACCTCGCCTGCCAATGCTGCATGGAGCATTGAAAAGCTTAAGGCAGAATGGAAAATCATATTGCAGTTTCTGCAATAAAATGCATAAAGAATTGATGCCCAAAAGCTGTATACACGCCAACTGTATAAGTTGCGGCTCATCAGGCACCAATACTGAAAAGCTGTCATATAATACTATTGTCGGGAGCATCAAACACTCCCGACAATCAAAAGCAAACTCCCTGATTTCACACTATTGAACGCATTTCCACCCATATCCTTTTCATTCTCTTGTACAGCATAATTTTCCTCCTTCCGGTGTATTTTCCGACTTATTCTCATAAAAACACTTTATCCTCTGCTTTTGCAGAGGATTTATTTTATATCAGAGCATATAAAGCACTGCTTCTATTGACTTGAATTGTTTTTTATAGTAATATTTAACTATCTTATAGTGCGGCATTATTATTTATTTGTATTTTTCGCCGCAAAAAAAGGAGGTCAATTTATGTCAAACAAAGCCAGCTTCTGGGGCTTGCTGCCCGTAGGTGTTTTCCT
>JAFSIU010000047.1 GCA_017439615.1 Bacillota bacterium | reverse complement strand
CCCCCCTACCCGCTTGAAAATGTAAAATATTTATGTTAATTTGAATGAGCATACTTTATCCAAGGAGGTTTTCCTTATGTCGCGTGTCAAAAGACTGGTTATCACCGCGATTTGCATAGCACTTTGTGTTGTGCTGCCGATTGCTTTTCATGCCTTGCCCAATGCGGGCAGAGTGTTTTCACCCATGCATATTCCTGCTCTTCTGTGCGGGCTCGCCTGCGGACCTGTTGCCGGCTTGCTTTGCGGAGCAGCAGGCCCTTTGCTTTCTTCATTGATCACAGGCATGCCGATGATGCCAATGGTTCCCACAATGATGCTGGAACTGGCAGCATACGGTTTTTTGACCGGTTTGCTGATGCGCTTTGTCAGAACAAAGAAAGTTATGGCAGATCTTTATATCTGCCTTGTCGGAGCTATGCTCGGCGGCAGAATCATAAGCGGTCTGGCGGCTTTACTTTTTTTCCAGGCGGGCAGCTATACCATGGCAGCATGGACAGCTTCATATTTCATTAATTCCTTCCCCGCCATCATTCTGCAGCTGGCGGTTATCCCCTCCATAGTTTTTGCATTGGAAAGAGCCGGTCTGATACAAAAAAGATACAGCAAGAATGAAAAAGGTGTTGTAAATGGATAAACAAAACATCAAAGCCTTTTTCGATATGCTGGCACCGGAATGGGACAATGGACAGATAATCGAAGAAACAAAGATAAATCATATACTTGACAGCGCAAAGGTAAAGGCAGGCTGCCGTGTGCTTGATATCGCCTGTGGCACAGGCGTGCTTTTTCCCTTTTATCTGCAGCGTGAATGTGCTGAGATAGTCGGTGTGGATATTTCCTCTGCCATGTGTGAGCTCGCTGCTGCAAAATTTGCAGATATTGACAAAATCACTATACTGAATTGTGATGCTGCAGAATTGCCAAAGGAGCAATTTGCGGAACATTTTGACTGCTGTATGATTTATAATGCATTTCCGCATTTTACTGATCCCCAAAAGCTGATTTCCTGTCTGACTCCGCTGTTGAAGAAAAACGGCACAATCACAATCGCCCACTCTATGGGGAAAGACCGAATCAATGCGCATCACTCCGGTGAAGCATCCTCTGTTTCAAGAGGTCTTGATGCGGCAGACAAAACCGCACTGCTTTTCACTGATAATTTTGCAATTGATTATATCCTTGATGAAGAGGAGATATATCTTATCAGCGCACATAAAAAATAATATATACTATCCGCCGTAAAGCATAACCCCGCCAAAAGCAAACTTGCTTTTGGCGGGGTTATGTTATAAAATGCAATTAAGCACAGCAATTATATATTGCAGAAAGGGTGTTATCCATGAAAAAACTGTTATTCTTCTTGCTTTGTTGATTTGCCTTGTTTTCTCACAAACTGTCCTGGCAGCAGATTTTGGTGTATATGAAGTCGAGCTTGCAGGAAACATCACTTGCCTTTTTGATGAAGCAAAGGTAGAATACGGCACATTCACATATTCCTTTATCGGAGGAAACGAAACATACAGCAAGGAAGCACTTTTCATCACCGCGCAATTTGGCAGCATCATAAATGTCTTTGACAGATATAATAATGAATACGGTATGAAATATGGCTATATTCATGTTCTTAATGAAGAGAAAAATGCCTATGAACTGTCTGATATCGGCAGCATTGAGCTTTTCACCGAGCAGGTAGATTATTATTACCATATACTTGGTATAAATAATGTTCTCATTGAACTGGACGAAGAAGAAAAAATGGGCGGCAAGACCGTATTTCTGCAATTTGCCGGAGATATCGGCTATCAGGATCAGATAACCCCCGAAGGCACATATTTTGCCACAGGCGGATATGCCGATTTCGTTTTTGAAGATGCTGTCATCAGTGATATGCAAATCCCTGTGGGCTATGAATATTTCGGAGAATATCAGATCGTTATGCAGGATGCACAACTCATCACAGTTAATCCTGATTCAATGATTTTTGTCGTTGTTCCCGATGGCAGCTATGAGCCTTCAAACTATTATGGATATCATTATTCCCTGAATGCAGCCGGTACTGCATATGAAATGACACCCGGCATGAATTCAACCAATTTCACCGACACTGTAGCAGGCTATTACTTTGACAATATGGGCGAAGAGGGCAGATATATCTATGGACTTGGAACAGGTATTGATGGCAGACCCGTTTTCCTGACCTGTATGGGTTGGGAAATTGCCGACGGCAAAGAGCCTTTGCTTCCTTCTGTACCCGATGTTCCTGCGACACCTGTTACACCTGTGACACCCGATGCTCCTTCTGTACCCGATACGCCTTCGGAAACTCCTGCAAATACACAGAGCATAGTATTGACCTTGGGCTCTCAAAATGCTCTTATAGGCGGTGAGAATATCGCTATGGATGTTGCACCGGAAATAGTTATCGTCAATGGCGGCGGAGTTACATTTGTCCCCGTACGCTTTGTTACAGAAAATCTCGGGCTTGTCAACAACTGGAATGCAGCTTCGCCCAATGATGTCAATCTGAGCGGAAATGGATTCACGGGGAAAATCACCATCGGCTCCACCGATGCTGTTATCAATGGTGCCAGCAAAACCCTGCTGGCGGCACCCTTTGCCAAAAACGGACGTACTATGGTTCCGTTGCGATTCCTCATCGAAAGCCTCGGATATACAGTTGATTATGATCCTGCGACACAGACTATCAGCATAAAATAATTCTTACCAAAGAAAAGCGGGCAGCTTCAAGCTGTCCGCTTTTTGTATACTATTTCTTGCTTTTGCCGAGATAGGCCTCACGAACCTTTTCATTTTCGAGCAGCTCTTTGCCGCTGCCTTCCATAGTGATACGACCTGTCTCCAGAACATAGCCATAGTCAGCGATTTTCAATGCCTGATTTGCATTTTGCTCAATGAGAAGAACAGTTACGCCCTGACGATTGATCTCACGGATAATTTCGAAAATGCCCTTAATTACCAAGGGAGCCAGCCCCAAAGAGGGCTCATCCATCATGATCAGCTTGGGACGGCTCATCAGCGCACGGCCGACTGCCAGCATTTGCTGCTCGCCGCCGGAGAGAGTGCCTGCCAGCTGCCAATGTCTTTCCTTCAAGCGAGGGAAAAGGGAATAAACCCATTCGATATCCTTGCTCAGATCATCTTTTCTGAGATAAGCGCCGATACGCAGATTCTCAAGAACTGTCATATCGGGGAAAACTCTTCTGCCCTCGGGAACAAGAGTGATGCCCTGCTTGACGATAGCATCGGTGGAACGGCCAATCAACTCTGTGCCATTATATTTGATAGAACCGCCTGCAGGAGTAACAAGGCCGGCAACTGAACGAAGTGTAGTGGATTTGCCTGCGCCATTGGCGCCGATCAGGGTAACGATTTTGCCATCCGGAACATCAAGTGATACTTCGCGTACTGCCTGAATACCGCCATAATTAACTTTTAAATTTTCAATCTTCAGCATCTTCACTCACCCCCAGATATGCATCGATAACCTTTTGATTGCCCTGAATCTCCTGTGGAGTGCCTGATGCAATCAGCTTGCCGAAATCCAATACATAAATTCGGTCAGAAATCTCCATAACCAGATCCATATGATGCTCGATCATGAGAATGGTCAGTTTATACTTATCTCTGATTTCCGAGATAAACTGCGTAAGCTCCTTGGTTTCCTGTGGGTTCATACCTGCGGCAGGCTCGTCAAGCAGCAAAAGCTGCGGAGATGTTGCAAGTGCACGGGCGATCTCCAGTCGTCTTTGCAAGCCATAAGGCAGCGAGGAAGCAATTTCATCCTTGAACTGCAGGAGCTGCTGTTCTGCCAACAAAGCTTCGGTCTCGGCACGCATTCTTGCCTCTTCCTTGTGATTCAGGCGGAAGGTAGCAGTGAAAACATTCTGCTTGGCACGCATATGCTTGGCGATGAGAACATTTTCAAAAACAGTCAGATTGCCGAACAGGCGGATATTCTGGAAGGTACGGGCAATGCCGAGATGAGTGATTTTGTCAGGAGTTTTGGCAACAGATTTTTTATATTTACCTTTATTTTCGCCGGCATAGAGCTTTTTCATTTTGCCCTTGGGATAATTGGAAAGCATCAGCTTACCATTGAAGGAAACCTGACCGTTGGTTGGCTCATAAACACCGGTGATGCAGTTGAAGGCTGTGGTTTTTCCTGCGCCATTGGGGCCGATGAGTGCAACGATCTCGCCTTCATTGACTTCCATAGAAAGATCATTGACAGCAACAACGCCGCCGAATTGCATGGTTATATCATCCAAGCGTAAAACATTGCGGCTCATTTCGTCACCTCCCCTTTGGATTTCCCGAATAGTCGCCCTATGCCTCGCTTCAGCTTCTTCGGCAGGGCAAGCAAGCTGTCAATCGAAAGCTCCTTGTCACCCATAATACCTTTGCGATAGAAGAGCACCATGATCATAATGACAATGGAGAAAATGACCATACGGAAGCCGGGACGTAAGATATTCAGATCACCGATATTATATTTATCCATATCGAGGAAGCGCATCCACCATTCCGAACAGGAAACAAAGAGGAAGGAAGCGATGCAGCTGCCTGTGATGGAGCCGATGCCGCCGATGACGACAATCAGCAAAATTTCATAGGTCATAGCCGTCTTGAAGGCATTGGCAGTGATGGTATCCTGGAACATTGCCAAAAGCGCACCACCGACACCTGCGAAGAAGGAGCTGATGACAAAGGAAAGCATTTTATGCTTGGCAAGATTGATACCCATTGCTTCGGCTGCGATCTCATCCTCGCGGATAGCCTTGAATGCACGGCCATAGGAAGAATTGATGAGCAGCACGATTATGGCAATACAAATACCTGCCACAATGAATGGGAAAAGTGTTGAATCAAATGAGGGATAACGCTTCAGCAAATTGGAGCCATTGGTGATGGGGCCAAGCTTATCCCATTGGACAACGGCACGAATAATTTCGGCAAAGCCAAGAGTGGCAATGGCAAGATAGTCGCTCTTCAGCTTCAAAACGGGCAAACCGATCAGCCATGCGAAAAGCGCTGCTGCCAAACCTGCGAGCAAAATACCGACAACAACAGGAAGCGCAAACTGAATGAGGCCGCCGTCATAATAGAAATAAACACCTGCGCGGTCAGCAACGGGAATAGTGAGCACTGCATAGGTATAAGCACCGATGAGCATAAAGCCTGCCTGACCGAGAGAGAAAAGGCCTGTGAAGCCATTAAGCAGGTTCATGGAAACTGCAACAAGAGCATAGATAGCACTCTTTTTCAGAACAACAAAGAGCATATGGCCGCGGGGCATGATCTGCTCCAGCACAAAGATGATAAGCAGCATAGCCGCGATGAGCCCAAAGGCGATGAGGGAATTGCGTTTTTTCTTATCCATATTCTTTCACCTCACACCTTATCCGTTGTCTTCTCACCGAAAAGACCGGTGGGCTTGGCAACTAAAATTATGATCAACAGAGCAAAGGTAAATGCATCGGAGAAGGTGGCATAAGCGCCGCCTGCCACGAATTTGATCAGGTTTTCGCAGATACCGATGATAAAAGCACCGACAACAGCGCCGGGGATAGAACCAATACCGCCGAATACTGCTGCGACAAAGGCTTTCAAACCGGGCATTGCGCCGACAACAGGAGTAACCGTTGTATAGTTGGAGAAATAAAGGAAGGAACCAACGGCAGCCAGGAAGGTGCCGATGATAAATGTCATAGAAATAACGGTATCGATCTTGATACCCATCAATCTCGAAGTTTCAAAATCCTTGGAAACGGCGCGCATCGCCATGCCGATTTTGGTATATTTGATAATCAAACTCAGGATAATCACCAAAGCAATGGTAAGGAAGGGAGTGATAACAGTAACGATTTTGGTAGATGCAGTCAGAACATCCACACTCTCTGTGATGAAAGGGATAACGGGATATTGTTTGGGCAGACCGCCTGTCAGATACCATGCAGCATTCTGCAAAAGATAAGAAACACCGATGGCAGAGATCATGATAGACATTCTGGGTGCTGAACGCAGCGGCTTATATGCCGCTCTTTCCACGAGATAGCCCAAAAGCACTGTCAATATGGTAACAACCGGCAAGGCTATGTACCAGGGCAGGCTTGCACTCAGATATACCATCATAAAACCGGCAACCATAAAGATATCACCGTGGGCAAAGTTGATCAGACGCAAAATACCATAGACCATGGTATAGCCTATGGCGATGAGCGCATATTGACCGCCCGCGGAAACACCTGCCAAAAGTGCCGGCAGATATTTTTCAAAAATATCCATAAAATTCTGAATAAAAATTTCCATAAAGGGAGCCTCCAGATTATTTTGTCCTGCTAAAAGAGCAGGGCTTTTTCGCCAAGCAGGCGTGGCAGGGAAACCCGCCACGCCATACTGCGATTAAACACAAATATTCAAGCTAACTTATTTTTTAACGCCCTGAGCCTTAACAGACTTCCATGCACCTGCATTGGTAGCTTCTTTGATAAAGATAGCGTCTTTTGCAACGTCGCCGTTTTCATCAAATACAACATCGCCGGTAACACCGGTGTAGGTTACATCGGAAACATACTGTGCAACGGTTTCAGCATCGATAGCGCCGGCAGCCTTGATAACTTCCAGAGCTACGAAATAAGCATCATAACCGAGAGCGGAGTGTGCTGCAACGATGTCATTGCCGCCATTGTTTTCGAGCTTGACGGGGTTAGCATTGAGCCAGCCTTTGAAGCCGGTGAGGAAGGCTGCTGCGGAATCGGAGGAACCTTCATCATAGAAAGTGGAGATATAGATGCCGTTGAGGGTCTTGCCATTGGCAGCATCGAGAATAACGGAGTTATCCCAGGTGTCGGGACCGACGAGGGGGATATTGATCTTTGCATCAGCAGCCTGATTGATGATCAGAGAAGCTGCAGTGGTGGAAGTGGGAGCAAAGATAACATCGGCTTTAGCATTGACTGCATTGGCGAGGAATGCGGAGAAGTCATTGTTGCCGTTCTGGAAAGTAGCAGCTTCAACCTTGCCGCCGAGTTTGGTGAAGGCTTCGGTGAAGTAATAACCGAGACCTACGGAATAGTCATCGCCAAGCTCAGTGAGAACATAAGCGGTCTTTGCTTTGAGATCATCCCATGCATAGTTTGCCAGAACTTCGCCCTGGAAGGGATCGAGGAAGCAAATACGATAGTAGTAAGGATTGTTCAAGGTAACATTGGGGTTGGTGCAGGAAACACCGATGCAGGCAGTCTTTGCAGCCTCAAAGGTAGGAGCAGCAGCGATGGAAACACCGGAGCCATAGGAACCCAAAACGATGGAAACATTCTTGCCGATCAAATCGGAAGCAGCGGATTTTGCCTTGTCGGTGGAAGACTGGTTGTCAACGATTTCCAATTCGACTTTATATTCCTTGCCGCCGACTGTAACAGTGTTCTGCAGAGAATGAGCATATTCAATACCCAAGGTTTCCTGCTTGCCGCCGGCACCGTTATCGCCGGAAGCGGGTTCATAAACACCGATTTTGATTACATCACCGGATGCATTGTCGCCGCAGCCGGCAAGAGCGCACAGCATGAGGCCGAGGCACATAATGATTGCTAAAACTTTTTTCATGAAACTAACCTCCTTAAAAATATCGTCTTTCAGGATTTATGATGCTACGCCAAGCAGCAGAAAATACATTTTGCCGAGCGTGAAAGCACAAAAAATCAGACGGTTTATGTTCCATATTATAGCATTAAGGTGGTTTTTCTGCAATGCCGCAAAATGCCGACAATGTTCAAAACATGGATTATCCACTAAAATCAGGCAGTTTTCCACAAGTTTTTTTCACACTGTTAATTATTTGTGCATTTTATAAAACTTAATTCCAAATTATTGAAAAAAGAAACTTCCTTTATTATAAAATATAAAATTCGGAATAATTATATTCTTTATATTTTATTGTAGATATATTTTCATTCCGATAAAAAAACATAATTCAGGCATAAAAAACAAATCAGTATAATATCGATATATCAAAAGAAAGATAATGAAAGAAAATATAAACAAAAACTGAAAATTTTGTTGACAAATGCAAATGGCAGTGATATATTTATTAAGGGTTAGAGATGGCTAACCGAAGGTTTGAAAGGTGGATATAAAAATAATGAATCTCACAAATGCAGAAACAGGAAAGGAATATATCATCCGCGACATCCTCACCGATGATGAGGAAATGGATGCATTTTTGTTCTCTTTGGGCTGCTACAGCGGTGAGCCTATTACTGTTATATCTCATCTTAAAGGTGGCTGCATCGTTTCTATCAAGGACGGCCGCTATACAATTGACAATCAGTTAGCATCCGCCATTTTGATTTAAATGGCAGATGCTGGCGCTCTGATATATTTTTTTAAGCAATGGTTAGTATTGCCTAACCGCCAAGACCTGCAAACCGTATTTAAAAGCTAATATTAAATTTAAAAATACATTATTTATCACAAAAGGAGGACAAAAAAATGAGAATTGCATTAACAGGCAATCCCAACAGCGGTAAGACCACCATGTTCAACGCTCTCACCGGCAAAAATGAGAGAGTCGGCAACTGGGCAGGTGTTACCGTAGAAAAAAAGGAAGGTGCAATCAAAAAGAATCTGTGCGGCGATGCAGGTGAAATAATCGCAGTTGACCTTCCCGGTGCTTATTCCATGTCGCCCTTCACCTCGGAAGAAAGCATCACCAGTTCTTATGTCAAAAATGAAAACCCCGATGTCATCATCAATATCGTTGATGCCACAAACTTAAGCCGCAGCCTTTTCTTCACCACGCAGCTTTTGGAGCTTGGTATTCCCGTTGTTGTCGCACTCAACAAAAGCGATGTAACTGAAAAAAAGGATACCAAAATCGATGCAGCAGCGCTTGCTGCAAAGCTCGGATGCCCTGTTATTGAAACCGTGTCGACAGCCAATCATCACAATGGACACAAAAAGCTGATGAAAACAGTGCTTGCTCAAAAAGGAAAGGAACAAAAAGCCCCTTATTCACAAGGTAGCATTGACCTGACGAATAAAGATGCAGTTGCTGAGGCAGACAGAAAACGTTTTGCCTTTGTGAATGAGATTGTCAAAGAAGTAGAAAACCGCAAGGTTCTGACCAAGGACAGAAATTCTCAGGACAAAATCGATGCTGTTCTCACCAATAAATGGCTCGGCATCCCGATTTTTGCCGTTGTTATGTACTTAGTTTTCAATATTTCTCAGGCTACTTTAGGACCTTGGATCGCAGACACTCTGGTAGCCTGGATAGAAGTTTTTCAGGGTTGGGCAGCAGGCTTGGTAGAAAATGCTTCTCCTCTTCTGCAGGCTTTGCTGATTGATGGTATCATCGGCGGCGTAGGTGCTGTTATCGGTTTCCTGCCCCTTGTCATGGTCATGTATTTCCTCATTGCCCTGCTCGAAGATTGCGGCTATATGGCTCGTGTTTCCGTTGTTCTGGATCCCATCTTCAAAAAGGTCGGTCTCTCCGGCAAATCCGTTATCCCCTTCGTTATCGGTACCGGCTGCGCAATCCCCGGTGTTATGGCTTGCCGTACCATCCGCAATGAAAGAGAACGCAGAGCTACTGCTATGCTGACTCCCTTTATGCCCTGCGGTGCTAAGCTTCCTGTTATCGCTCTCTTTGCCGGCGTCTTCTTCGCAGATGCAGCCTGGGTAGGCACTCTGATGTATTTCGTTGGCATCCTGCTCATCTTCTTCGGCGCTTTGCTCGTCAATCGTATTGCAGGACATAAGAACAAGAAATCCTTCTTCATCATGGAACTCCCCGAATATAAGCTTCCCAGCCTGAAGCGTGCATTCTTCTCTATGTGTTCCCGCGGTTGGGCATATATCGTCAAGGCTGCTACCATCATCCTTGTCTGCAACACCGTAGTTCAGCTTATGCAGTCCTTTGACTGGAGCTTCCAGCTCGTTGAAGAGGGTATGGAAAACACCTCCATCCTCGCTTCTATCGCTTCCCCCATCGCAGTTCTGCTCGTTCCCGTTGTCGGTATTGTTTCCTGGCAGCTGGCTGCAGCAGCAGTTACCGGCTTCATCGCCAAGGAAAATGTTGTCGGCACTTTGGCAGTTTGCTTTGCAATCACCAACTTCATCGATGTTGAAGAACTCGCATTGATCGAAGGCGCTGCAGAAGTAGCTTCTGTCTTTGGCATCACTTCTGTTGCAGCTCTTGCATATCTGATGTTCAATCTCTTCACTCCTCCCTGCTTCGCAGCACTCGGTGCAATGAATTCCGAAATTGCTGACAAGAAATGGTTCTGGGGCGGCATTGGACTGCAGTTTGCAACAGGCTTCGTTGTTGCTTAACTCGTATATCAGCTTGGCACCCTGTTCACCACCGGCGCTCTCGGCGCAGGCTTCTTCCCCGGTCTGATCGCAGTAGCAGTCATCGTCGGCATTGTTATCGCCCTCATCAAAAAGGCTGACAAAAATCTGCAGGCTGAATATGCTCTCACTAAATAATTCATTCTGATCAAGGAGTTTTGATATGATTGATGATTTGATTCTCGCTGCAATATTGATATTGGTTTTAGGCACTGCAACTGCATATATCATCCGGGCAAAAAAACGCGGTGTGAAATGTATCGGCTGTCCCTCGTCCGGTACATGCGGACAAAACACCACCTGCGCTGCCTGCCAGCATTGCGGCGGCAATAAATAAGACTGATATCATATCCAAACAAAAAAACCCCTGCTTGATAAGCAGGGTTGCATAAAACAATTAAGCCGACCTGTGTGCGAAACACCGGTCGGCTTTTGTGATATATAGCAAAATAAAGCAACTCCGACTCCATTTGTCAGGGGAGCAGTCAGCCAAACAGGCTGACTGGGAGAAAATACCGCACATCAACCGTGCAGCTGCATACTGCGTCCTGCATAGGTATATAAAAGGATACCTTTATAATTCAACAAATTAATATTTGTTGATTATATCGGTGTTCCAACTTCAATTAAGTTACCATCCAAATCATAGAATCTGACCACCTTTTGTCCCCAACTATGTGTCATTAGGTAATTGACATATTCGATTTCAGGGTAAAGTGTTTCAAGACGCTCTATAAAGTGTTCTATGTCAGGTTCTTCAAAATACAACTCAGACTGAATACTGTTTGGAATTACACTACTTT
>JAFSIU010000046.1 GCA_017439615.1 Bacillota bacterium | reverse complement strand
GCAGCTTGCTCATATCCTGCAAATCACGCGGGATATCTCCACGCAGAGCCATAATGTTTTCGATGCCGCAGTCCTTCATTTCCTGCAGCTTTTCTGCTATCTGTGCTTTGTCAGAGGTCAGACAAGTGAGATGAGGAAGCGGAGTTACCCCTGCAGCGAGCATTCTGCGTGCGATCTCCATGGTATATTGATCTGTTACGCCGCCCGCGCCATAGGTAACACTGATGAATGCCGGATTCAGCTTGGCGATCTCCTCAGTAGCATGGCATACGCTTTCAAAATTGGCATCACTTTTGGGCGGAAAAACCTCGATCGAAAGCACGGGTTTTGACGAATTCAGGATTTCTGTTATACGCATGCAGTTCACTTCCTCTTTTTAGATTAGCAAATATTTTCCTATTAAATAAACATATCACAAAATAAGTCCTGCGGTCAATATTTACCTGCTTTTTCCGCATAAAAACAGTTGCAATAACAAAACGTCTCCATTCGGCTTCGTGTTCCCAATGCAAGCACAGGATAATAGGCTCCCCTTGTCAGAGGAGCTGTCACCGCAGGTGGCTGAGGGGTAGTCCGGATTATTTCCCTCCGTCTTCACCTTCGGCAAATCCATCTCGGCTTGGAATTTCTGAGCACAACATAAATACAAAAAAGTTTAATAGAACAAGAAAAAGACCTCATGCGAGGACTCTTTCGGCAAAATGTTCGTTATTATTCAACTTCCTTGATTTCAGCACCGCAAGTGATTCTCTGCACACTGGCAACGCCATTCAAACAAGCAGCCTTGGAGGAATAACCCTCGGAAACTGCGATCACCTGACCATTGCAGGCTTTGAGGCGGAAGCGATATTCACCCTTGGCATCTTCATAAACCTCAAAGGAACCGGGCTTTGCTTCGGGTTCATCATCCTCTTCATTTTCGATTGCTGCCAAACGCTTGTAGATAGCGGTGAAGAACTCTGCTACCTGCTCGCCACCCTTGGCGCTGAGCTCGACTTCTGCTTCTTCCATTGCAGAAGCGACTATTTCAACTGTGCCTTCAAAGGCTTCTTCAAAAAATCTCATTTATTTGACTCCTTCCATTTTTAGGATAGGAATATTATAACCGAAAGCTCATTGCCTTGGCAAGAAAAAAGAGGCGATACCGCAGTATCGCCTCATAATTTTTAACAAATCAATTAAAGAACCTTGCTCAAAAAGTTTTTCAAGCGCTCACTCTGCGGATTGGTGAAAAGCTCATCAGGGGTATTCTCCTCGATAATCATTCCGTTATCCATGAAGATGACACGTGAGGCAACCTCACGGGCAAAATTCATTTCATGGGTAACGATGATCATTGTCATATTTTCCTTTGCCAGATCGCGCATAACCTCCAGAACCTCGCCGACCATTTCGGGATCAAGTGCAGAGGTAGGCTCATCAAAAAGCATCACATCGGGCTTCATACAAAGAGCGCGGACAATGGCGATACGCTGTTTCTGACCGCCGGAAAGCTGCGAGGGATAGGCATTTGCACGGTCTGCAAGACCAACACGTGCCAAAAGCTCCATTGCAGTTTTTTCGGCTTCTTCCTTGCTCTTTTTCTGCAGTTTCATTGGGCCGATGGTGAGATTGCGGAGAATAGTCATATGCGGGAAAAGATTGAAAAGCTGAAAAACCATACCCATTTTCTGCCTGTGCAGATTGATATTGGTTTTGGCATCAGTGATATCAACACCCTCGAAGAAAATCTGTCCGCCTGTGGGCACCTCCAACAGATTCAGACAGCGCAGGAAAGTGGATTTGCCGCTGCCGGAAGGGCCGATAACGACCACGACCTCGCCCTTTTTGATCTCGGTATTGATACCGTCAAGAGCCTTGATCTCTCCGCCCTTGAAATATTTCTGCAGGTCTTTGACCTCAATAAGATTTTCACTTAAAACAGGCTGCATAGCATTATTATCTTTCACTGCTTCTCAGCCTCCTTTCAAGCTTGCCGACAAGCCAGGTAAAGAACATGACCATAGCAAGATAAATGAGCGCAACACCGATAAGCGGCATAAAGCTCTGGTATGTGATTGAGCGGATGATATTGGCACCGCGTGTCAGATCTGTAAGTCCGACATAGCCCGCAACAGCGGTTTCTTTGAGCAGAACAATGAATTCATTTGCCAAAGCAGGCAGAACATTTTTGAAGGCCTGCGGCAGAATAATGAATATCATGGTCTGAGTATAGTTAAAGCCAAGGCTGCGTCCTGCTTCCATCTGTCCGCCATCAATAGACATAATGCCGCTGCGTATGATCTCCGCGACATAAGCACCCGAATTGATACCGAAGGCGATGACACCTGCCAGAATCTTGTTGTTCGAGGATGCCATAATGACAAAGAAAATAATCATGATCTGCACAACAACGGGAGTTCCGCGAATGACAGTCAGATAGACCTTGCATAAGCCATTGAAAAAGCCCAGAAGGCTCTTACCGATGCCGGGACGCATGGTTTCATGATTCTTGTCCCAGCTCGAGCGAACAAGCGCCACAACAACACCCAGAACAACGCCAAGCAAAAGCGCAAAAAAGGTAACGATCAGCGTATTCTGCAGACCTGTTACCAAATGCATATAGCGGTCATCCTTGATGAATGCCAGATAAAACTGATGCGCAAAATCAGTACCGAAATCAATGAAGAAGGTACTGACTGTTATCCACAAATCAACAAAAAAGGTTGATATCTGTTCCCAGATTCCACTCAAAATCAATCACACCCTAAAGTTTACTCAAAAAAACAAAGCCCTCACAAGACAGGTTAAGGACGAGAGCATTTCAGCCCTCGTCCTGCTAAAACCGATTTTTAGAAAAATATTATTCTTCGGAGATATATTTTGCAATGATCTTGGCAACGGTGCCGTCATTGATCAGTTCCTGCAGAGCCTTGTCAACCTTCTGGCCCAATTCGGGATGATCCTGATTGTAGACGATTGCATAGTATTCATCAGCAAAAGCTTCATCGAGAACTACCAGATCTTTGTTAGCCTGTGCAAATTTCTTTGCAGGTTCATTGTCCAAAACAACGCAATCAAGCTTACCGCCGGTCAAAGCGATAATAGCATCGCTGTATTTGTTGTAGCGTTCGGGTTCGATGTCCCAGGAGACCATAGTGTCGCCGGTGGTGCCGAGCTGTACACCGACCTTATAGTCGCCGCTGACAACATCATCAGCACCCTTGACCTTACCGTCTTTAGGAACGAGGATAGCCTGCTTGCCGCCTGCATAGGTAACAGTGAAATCAACGATTTCTTTGCGGTCCTCGGTGATGGAAAGACCTGCCATACCAATATCATATTTGCCTGTCTGAACAGAGGTAACAACGGAATCGAAGTCCATATCATGAATTTCAAGAGTCATGCCGAGTTTTTCTGCAATGAGAGCAGCGATCTCAGCATCAATACCGACAATTTTATCACCGTCATAGAATTCATAGGGCGGGAAGTCGGCAGAAGTAGCCAAAGTAAGAATGCCATCATCTTCAGCATTATTATCACCGCAAGCGGCTACTGCAAATGCCATAATGGCGATCAGCATAACTGCCAATAAAAGTTTTAAATATTTTTTCATTTTTATGTCCTCCTTTTGTATTAAGGGAAATTTGATATTACATATATTATACTCTTTAGCCGCAAAAAGCAACTCTTTTTGCAGATAATTGCTGATTAAATATTAAATTTTTGAATATTTCTATGCATTTTGGCTTTTTATTCAAGCCGTCTGCAATGCAACTGCAATGCAATGAGAGCATATGCTGTGGCATATGCTCTCATTGCTGTTTATGGAGGAATGGCTAACTGACCAGTTTTGTTACCATCACGGTTATGTCATCCTTCAGTCTGCCGCCTGTTATATTCAATACCTTGTCCAGCAAATGCTCCGCCAGCTCCTGCGGATCCTCAAGCTCTGTGGTTTCCAATACCCGTCTCAGCCATTCGGCATCATATTGATTATCGCCCTCCAAAAGCCCATCGCTTGCCATCACTATCATATCATTGGGCAGCAGCTTTTCACTTATCACATCTTTTTCCACCTTGCTGAGCATTCCGACAGGCAAGCCTTTGCCGCGAATCAGCCGCACCTCATTACCGCGCTTGACAAAGCTGGGAGCGCCGCCCATTTTCAAAAACTCTGCCTCACGGGTATAAAGGTCTATCAGACAGATATCAAGTGTGACAAAGCTCTCCTCCCTGCCCTTCAAGGTCATGGCAGTATTGACCATATCTATCGCTGTATCATAATCAAAACCTGCCTCCAAAAAGCGTGAGATAAGCTCCAGCGCATAGGCAGACTGCTCCTGAGCCTTCTTGCCGACTCCCATACCGTCAGAAAGCATCAATATTTCCTTGCCGCAATCCAAAAGCACTGCCTCGCTGCTGTCGCCGCAAATGCTTTTTTGATCCTTGGCGCATTGCGCCTTGCCGATTTTCAACGCAACCGCATCATCTGCCAGCACACGATATGTACAGCGCTGCCCCTTGCTCTGACAACCGCAGATGATTTCACTGACGATATATCCACCGCCCAACACTCTTTCTATTTCATTTTCCATTGCCCTGCGGCAGCGCTTTTCACCGGGACAAACAGTATAGGTTACCCAGGTTTCAATATATTTCTCATTCATTGTATCAATGCCGGCATTTTCTGCAGGCAGTCCTGCTGCTTGTATTCCCATACACAATTCCCGCTGCAGCAGCTCGCGGTCAATACCTGTATCAGCGACCTCATGAGCCAGACCATCCAGAATTCTTGCCACTCCTGTCATCTGAGACTCAAGCAGCTTGCGCGTGCTTTTGCGCTGTGTGCTCCAAAAATTGCTGCGGCAATAAAGTTCATAAAGACAATTGACAAGAATCACCAATTCCTTCAGATGCGGACAACGGCGCGAGAAGCTGTCGGGAACATCACGAACCTCGACCACACCCTTCTTTTCCACGGTTTTGAACATGGCAAGCACTCCGCGATAGGTATTCAGATAATCCACCTTCCAACAAATATCACGCAGAGAACAGCTGCGGCAGAGCTGCTTGTCCAGACTGTTGATGACCATTTTCAGATTATCCTCAGCACCTGCTTCTTCATCGGCATTGTGCTGCAGACTTTGTGCAAGATCACGGAAGAGATAGCCTGCATTTTTTAATCTTCTGCCGGACAGCTTCAACAGTTTTTCACTTTTTTCTTCGGCAGCCGTTTTCAGCGGCATAATATTGAATGCCATTGCCAGCTTCGAGAACAAAACATTCGGCATAATAAAGAAAATTATAGCGGCAACAGTTCCTGCCGTCAGCGATGCAGATATCTGTTCCGCTTCAGGCATATAAAAAGCCATCATCAGATTCCCGAACAAAAAGCCCATGGCAGCACCTACACGGCCAAAACTGTTAAAAACACCAGCCAGAAGTCCTGCAAAGGCATAGCTGGCAACAAGAGTCGGAGAAATGACTTGAGAAAGACTTGGAATGATACCTATCAAAGCACCGATAGCGCTGCCTGCACCGCCACCGCCAAGATAAGCAACCAGCAATATGATGAAGCAGCTCAGCACTGCCTGCAAGGATATATCAGAAACCGTCAGCGCTGACATTCCGCCCAAAACGCCGAGCAGCATCACAAAGCAGCAGGCTATCTCATCTGCGGCAAAGCGGCGGGCTACCGACAGATTCTCGGAGGCACGGAATATGACCAATATCACCAGTGAAAGTGCCGCTGCCAGCACGCTTTCGAATCCGCTTATCAGCAAATCATATGTAGTACCGCCCCAGAGTGAAACAGCCAGACCCTTGCCCACCGCAGCCACAGCTACCACCATGATAGGCACCACATAAAGCTGCTTTTTCCCATTCATAGGATAAAAAAGGAAAATAACCGTTATCGCCGTGGTGCAGGCAGCATAAGCAAGAAAAAGACCTCCGCCCGTAACATGAAAAAGTCCCAGCAGCACCGAAGG
>JAFSIU010000045.1 GCA_017439615.1 Bacillota bacterium | reverse complement strand
TTGTTTTCGCCGCCCGAAATTGTTATGCTGTTGTACCATGAGGCATCGGAACGAGCGATAACTTTGGAGGAAACAGGCACCCATTCACTCATTTCATCGGCAATATCCAGCATCTCGCGCAGACGAACATTCTCAACATAAGCCGAAGAAAGCGCTGCAAGCTCCTCCTGCAAGGCAACAATTTCCTTCTCCAACCTTTCATTTTCCGCAATTACCTCACTAACTGCACCAAAATAAAGAGGAAGATTGTCAAACCAATTAAAAACCGAGGTGGCAGCATGCTGCATCGGCGCCATCACATCTTTTACTGCCTTTTCGGCAAAAGAAAGCTCAGCGCGTTCAGGGCCTGTTATGCGCAGCAAAAACAGTGTTCCTAAGATAAGGAGCACTGTCAAAAGGATTTTAGTTTTGCGACCGAAATTTGGCAAACGGTTCACATCCAGTTAGAAGATTTTTTAATATTCAAGAGTTATGGTTGCGGAAAAAATATGTTGTGCCCATCACAACTGCAAGCTCCGGCTCATTGATCATTGTACAATTCATACCGGTTTCAATAGAGATCAGCTTGTCCAGTCCGCGAAGCTTTGCACCGCCACCTGTCAGCATAATACCTCTTTCGATAATATCTGCAGCCAGATTGGCAGGAGCTTTTTCCAGACAACCTTTGATAACCTCCATAATCCCGGAAACACATTCACTGAGTGCAATATTTATCTCACGCGCAGAGATCACAACAGCTCTGGGAAGACCTGTCAAAGCATCTCGTCCGCGAACCTCAATGGTTTTAAAACGATATTCATCATCGAGATAAGCATTGCCAAGCTCGAATTTTACCTGCTCTGCTGTTACCTCGCCAATTATGGTATTATATGTTCTGCGCACATGTTCGATAATAGCTCTGTCCATGGCAATACCTGCAGTACGGACAGAACGGACTTCGGTCATGGCCCCCATATTGATAATAGCAACTTCAGTATGTCCTGCGCCGATATTGACAATAACATCTGCAGAAAGCCTGTCCAGTGCGATACCCGCACCGCAAGCTGCTGCCAAGGGCTCGTCTACCAGATGCGCAACAGCGGCACCCGCATTCAAAGAAGCCTCACGAACAACACGCTCCTCAACATCTGTAATACCTGACGGGATACCGACAACGACAACTGTTCTTGACAATAAAGCGCTGCCGCCCAAAGCCTTATCCAAATAATACTTCAGCATACTCTGCGTGTAATCGAAATCAGCAATAACACCGCCCTGTACAGGATGAATAAGCCTGATATTCTGTGGAATACGTCCCTGCATTGCTTTAGCATTCTTACCGATAGCAATGATTTCACCCGTGCTGCTGTCAACAGCAAGAACAGAAGGCTCATTGACCATAAGCCCCTTGCCTTCAACGAAAATACGGGTATTTGCTGTTCCTAAATCAATTCCTACATTGCGGTTAAATAACATATGCCGCCTCCGAACTTCTATTCTTAAGCCTTGACTTGAGACAAAAGCAAGGCATAATATCTCAAGTTTTATTATATATCAAAAATAATGAATTCTCAACAGAAGAATTAATTTGCCGTAATTTTCTTTAATATATCATAAAGCTTATTCTGGGACATTCCGACAACAGTGCCATAATCCCCGTCAATCCGCTCAATGAATTTGCCGCCTATGCCCTGAATGCCATAACCTCCTGCCTTATCAAGAGGTTCTTTGGTCGTAACATATTCCCATATCTCAGTATCTGTCATCTTGGCGAAATAGACCTTAGTTTCATCGACATTGGAATATAGCTTATTATCATATCTGTCAATGACAACAATAGCAGTCAGCACACTGTGTTCCCTGCCCTGCAGTTTTTTGAGCATTCTGAAGGCATCGGAGTCATAGCGCGGTTTCCCCATAATCTCTCCCTCGCAGACAACAACGGTATCTGCGGAGATAATGACTGCTTTTTCAATATCTGCAGCTACCGCACGGGCTTTGAGATGAGCATTTTTTAATACCAGATCAGCGGGATTTGCAGCTTTTTTAACTTCGTTGACATTTGCTGACAGTACGACAGCATTGATGCCCATTTGCTTTAATATCTCGCGGCGGCGAGGAGATGCACTTGCCAGAACAAATTGCTTGTTGAACATTATTTTCCCTCCAAAAGACAGGCGCGGGCATCTGCTATCAAATAAAGCGAACCCGAGATGACCAAAAGCTCTCCCTTACCTTGTAATTCTTTTCCTCTTTTTACTGCTTCTGAAATATCTTCAATACATTCTGCAGGCACATTGTGTGCCTCAGCGATATTCGCCAATTTCTGCCAATCACCTGCTCTGTCGTTGGGCGGTCTTGTAATGACCGCTTTGGATATATGGGGCAAAATCACAGCCATTGCTTGCTCTCTTTCCTTATCGGCAAGCATACCCAATACTGCTACGATCTTTCTGTCGGGGAAATAATCAAGCAAGGCATTTCTGAGTGCTGTCATGCTCTCGACATTATGCGCACCGTCGATGAGAATAAGAGGCTCGCGACTGAAAAGCTCAATGCGTCCGTTCCACATAACTTCAGCAATTCCCTTTCTGATTGCTTGTTCATCAATACCATTATGAAGCGCCGCAGCAATGGCAAGTGAAGCATTCTGCGGCTGATGAGCGCCAAGAAGAGGCAGGTAAATATTACTGATTTCTGCATACGCAGATTCATAATCAAAATACTGACCGTCAAAACCAAAAGCATTCAGATTATAGCCAAAGTCATCAGGCATAGTATAAAGCACAGCATTTTCTTTTATGCATTTTTCTGCAATGACAGTCAATGCTTCATCTGCGCAAGGTGTGAATACTGCCGCACCTTCCTTGATTATCCCTGCTTTGACTTCAGCAATTTCTGCAATTGTGCTGCCGAGATAGTCCATATGATCCATAGAAACAGATGTAATGATTGCGGTTTTGGCAGGTATGACATTAGTAGAATCAATACTGCCCCCCATACCTACTTCCATTACTGCGAATTCAACACCTTTTTTATAAAACCAGCATAACGCGATCGCAGTGGATACCTCAAATTCGGTAGGAGGCTCGAAGCCCTCCTCAGCCATTGCAACAAGATGCGGCGCCAATTCTGTCAGTACTTCAGCCAGCTCATCTTCGGGAATCATTTCGCCGTCTATGCGGAAGCGCTCGCAATAGGAATGAAGATGCGGCGATGAGAAAAAGCCTGTCTTTTTGCCAGCAGCAGTAAGAATGGAAGAGAGCATGGCAGAAACTGAGCCTTTTCCGTTTGTACCTGTAACATGAATAAACTTTATACCCTGCAGATGCGGGTTCCCCATACGGCGCAAAAGTTCTGTGATACGTCCAAGACCAAGATTGATACCAAACTTGGTTCTTGCCTTCAAAAAATCTATTGCTTCAGCATAATTCATTTATTTCTGATCCTCCGAAAAAATTAAGATTCTTTGAGTATTCCGCCAAAACCAAAACGGAATACGGCAAAGAATCTTAATCTCAAACATCAAATTAAATTATTAACCGTTCAGTAAAACTTGTCTTGCCAAAAGTGCTGCTTTTTTGACACTGATCTCTTCAAGGCGAGCTTTTTCCTTGGCAACAACCTCGGCAGGTGCTTTGGCAAGGAAGCCCTCATTGGAAAGCTTAGCAGAAAGTCGGGCAAAATCCTGTTCACAGGCATCCAGCTCCTTCTTCAAGCGTGCAAGTTCTTTATCAAAATCAATAAGACCCTTCAAAGGCATATAAAGATCAATGCCCTTGACATGCGCGGCAGCTGCCTGCTCGGGAGCATCGCCCTCTGTCAGAATCTGCAGACTTTCACCATGCGCAAGCTGCAGGATATATGCTCTGCCCTTTTCAAGAACAGCAGCATTATCAGCATTGGTGATGCAGACTATCTCTGCCTTCTTGCCGGGCTGAACTCCCATTTCGGAACGAATATTGCGCAGAGCGCGGATAACATCCATAATGAGTGCCATTTCTTCTGCATCCTGAGGAGCATCGGGATAATCGCTCTTTTCGGGATATTTTGCAAGCATAATGGTCTCGCCTTCATGAGGCAGATATTGCCAGAGCTCTTCTGTGAGGAAAGGCATAAAGGGATGCAGCAATTCAAGAGTGCCGGAAAGGACCTTGACCAAAACAGTCTGTGCAGTATAACGCTGAACGGGAGTGCCGTTATAAAGACGATTCTTGGCAAGCTCAACAAACCAATCGCAGAACTCGTCCCATGCAAAGTCATAAATAGCACGGGCGGCCTCACCCAATTCATATTTATCAAGATTTGCGGTTACTGCAGCGGCGGTTTCACCCAAGCGGTGCAGAATCCACTTATCTGCAAGATCGTATTCGACAGCTTCTTTACCCTCTTCATAATCACTGAGATTCATCAGTGTAAAGCGGCTGGCATTCCAAATCTTATTTGCGAAGTTTCTGGCAGCCTCTAACCTTTCGGACTGGAAACGCAGGTCATTGCCGGGGGTGTTGCCTGTTACCAGCATAAAGCGTAAGGTATCAGCACCGTATTGGGCAATAATTTCCAAGGGATCAACACCATTGCCAAGGGATTTGGACATTTTGCGTCCCTGGGCATCGAGTACCAAACCATGAATGAAAACATCCTTGAAGGGACGCTCGTCCATGAATTCCAAAGCTGTGAAAATCATTCTGGCAACCCAGAAGAAGATAATATCGCGGCCGGTTACCAAGACATCTGTGGGATAGAAGGTCTTGAGCATATCGGTCTTTTCGGGCCAGCACATAGTGGAAAAGGGCCACAAACCGGAAGAGAACCAGGTATCCAGAACATCGGGATCCTGTTCAAGATTAGTGCTGCCGCATTTGGGGCAGCTATGCGGTGCTTCCGTTTCACAAATGACCTCGCCGCAATCCTGGCAATACCATACAGGAATACGATGTCCCCACCAAAGCT
>JAFSIU010000044.1 GCA_017439615.1 Bacillota bacterium | reverse complement strand
ATCATCGGTCAGCCCGAGCAGGCAAAATACGGTCTTACCAAGGCACAGATGTTCGAAGGCTTCAAAGCCGCTCAGCAAATGGGCGTCAAACGCTTCGGCCTGCACACTATGATCGTTTCCAATGAGCTGAACGTCGGCTATCTTGTCGGAACTGCCACCATGATGTTCGAGTTGGCACGTGAGCTTTATGACAAATTGGGTATCGTTCCCGAATTCATCAATTTCGGCGGCGGCATCGGTATTCCTTATCGCCCTGATCAGTGCGCTGTGAATTTGGAAGAGCTTGGTGAGGGCATCAAAGCTGAATATGAACGTTTGATGCTGCCCTATGGTCTGGACAATGTTCGCCTTTGCTTCGAAAGCGGTCGTATGATCACAGGCCCTTATGGCTATCTTGTTTCCACCGCAATACACAGAAAAGACACCTACAAGCATTATATCGGCCTGGATTCCTGTATGGCAGACCTTATGCGTCCTGCGCTTTATGGCTCTTATCATCATATCACCATCCCCGGCAAAGAAAATGCTCCGCTCGATCATCTTTATGATGTAACAGGCTCTTTGTGCGAGAATAATGATAAATTCGCCGTTGATCGCGCTCTGCCCAAAATCGATATGGGCGATTTGGTTGTCATGCACGACACAGGCGCTCACGGCTATGCGATGGGCTTCAATTATAATGGCAAGCTGCGCTCCAAGGAGTTGCTTTTGAAGCCCGACGGCAGCGTACAGCTGATTCGCCGCGCCGAGACCTATGATGATCTTTTTGCTACACTTGATTTTTCCAAGCTTTGAGTCTGCCAAATAATCCTGGGTTTTCGGAACAGTCAAAATATAAAAGCCAAGCTGCTAAATGCAGCTTGGCTTTTATGATTATTCATATCATATGGCAGGGCGCTGTCAGAAGAAGCACGCACTGGTTTATGGACGGTAAATAGGAAATGCTGTAAGCTTATGTATTAAAAATGTCTTCTACAATTCTTGTGGCCGATATGACCATTTTAGGACAAAATTCTGCAAACAAGTTCTTTTCTAATGCAGTTTTAAGTCCTTCTGATGTGCTTAAATCGCATCCTAATAATTCTTTACATATAAAAGAACCATTTTCTTTTTTGAACGCAGACATAAGTCTGTCTGTTACCTCATTTATTTTTAAGCGACTACTATCATCATCTTTATCATATTGACCATATTTCAATCCCAGGGCCATTAATGCGCCTGTACAAGCACCGCAAACTTCTCCTTTTCTCATTCCGCTTCCAAAGCCTGCCCCTATCTTCAGCGCTTGTTCCTCGCTTATTCCCAGTTCTTCTGCAAAGGCTGCAAATACGGCCTGTGAACACTGGAATCCCTGTTCAAATAGTTTATTTGCTTTTTCAACATGCATCATTATTTTATCCATCCTTGTATTATCCAAAGTCTTATACAAATTCAAATTTCCAGGCTTCTTTGATTACATAATATCACACGAAGACAAATGAAACAAGCACAGTCCCTGCCGAAGATACTGTGGTTTTAAGTACAATGCTCTTTTGGGACGGTTTCGACGGAAAATTTTGTATAAGAACCTGCTTTGTGGGGAATAATGCCTTCATAAAGGAGGTTTTTTGTTATGAAAAAGGATGATTCTTTTTTGATGAGCCGCGGCTATCTGCCTGTTGTGGCTTTGGTAGTGGTTTGCTTTGTGATGGTAGGACTTTTCACAACTGAGAACAGCGAGCTGTGGCTTGACGGAACACAGCAAAGCGGTCTGAATTCGGAAACAACAGTTGTCGAGGAAGACAAGACAAGTGCTCCGCTTCCCGAAACAACAATGACAATCGAAGAGAAAGAAGCAGCAGAGGGAATACTTGATCCTTATGAACCTGTTGCAGAGCCTGAGCCTTCTCCGCTGGAGGCTCTGCCCGTGATAGAGCCGCAGGATGAAAAGCCTGATGATGAGGCTTTGGAGGTTTCGCTTTTCTCGAAGAAGCTGCTTGCTCCTGCCGAAGGCGAGTGGGTGCGCGAATTCGGCTTTGGCTTTGATGAGACCTATGGAGATTATCGCTTCCATAATGGCAGAGATATGCAGCTTGCCTTGGGGGACATGGTCTATGCCTGCGAAAACGGCACTGTGATTCAGGCGGAGGAAAATGCGGAATGGGGCGGCATCGTGGCGCTTGAGGGCAAGAATATGACAATATATTATTATGGAGTTGTCCCTTCTTCTGTGGCAGTTGGCGATGAGATCGCTGCAGGTGAGCTGCTCGGAACCGTGGCAGCACCCTTTGCAAAGGAGCTTGCGCAAGGCAGCCATCTGCATCTTGTTATTATTAAAAACGGAGAGCCGCAGGATCCCGCAGAGTTTTTTGAAAAATAATTGATGAAGCTGTTGTGATATTTTTGTAAGCATTATGGGGCGAGGGCTGTGCCCT
>JAFSIU010000005.1 GCA_017439615.1 Bacillota bacterium | reverse complement strand
TTACCTTATTCTGAGGGTCATAATGGTCGCTGAGATTTCCTGCAACTCTTTCAATGGGTATATCATAAAGTCCGTTGGCATCAAGAATCTGACGGGCAACCATATGTGCAGGCATATTGCATTCTGCATGCTCATGGCTATATTTATTGAATGCACTGTTGACCTTCATAGATGCTACGGCAGAAATGACCATTGCGATTATCACAAGAATATATGTCGGATCATAATAGAAAAACAAATTGATTCCTCCTTAATGTTCAAAAAAACGAAAATGCTGTCGAAACTATTATTCTCAATCAGCCTAATTGTATTCCTTTGGTTAGCTGCTTTCCTCTTGCCCAATCAGATGCTTTCATTCTGCCCTTGCCTTCGGGCTGAACAGTCTGCAACAATAGCACACTGCCATCTCCACAGCAAACTTTTACTCCCAGATTATCAAAGCCAAGCACTTCACCTGCGGCAGCAGAGGCTTTCTCATCAATAGCCACAGCTTCCCATATCTTCAAACGTTTGCCATCGCAGAGAGTGTATGCCACGGGCCAGGAATTAAAACCTCTGATATGATTGAAAATCTCTTTTGCTGTTTGCTGCCAATTGATGATCTCATGCTCTTTTTTCAAAAGAGTGGCATAACTTGCCTCTGAATTGTCCTGAGGAATGCGGGGAGCAACACCTTTACCGATATCCTCAACGGTTTTGCAAAGCAGCCCTGCACCGATCACAGCAAGCTTTTCATAAAGCTTTTCAGTATTATCCTCAGGCAAAATCTCATATTCAGCTTTATATATCATATCGCCGGTATCCATACCTTCATTCATATACATTGTGGTAACGCCGGTAATTTTTTCGCCCTTCCACAAAGCATAATGGATAGGTGCTGCGCCGCGATATTTCGGCAAAAGTGAAGCATGAAGATTGATGGCGCCGAATTTTGTACCATAAAGCAATTCGGGCTTCAAAAGCTGTCCAAAGGCAACCGTAACAAACAGCTCTGCACCCAAAGCCAGAATTGCGTCTATTTCTTCCGGCAAATTGACTTTCTCGGGCTGAAAAACCTGCAGACCGTTTTTGACTGCGAATTCCTTGACCGGAGTGGGACAAAGCTCCTGAGAGCGTCCCTTTTTACGATCAGGCTGTGTAACAACTCCCAGAATCTCATGTCCTGCTTCTATTAACTTTTGCAGCGGAAGAACAGCAAAATCAGGGCTTCCGAAATAGACGATTTTCATTTATGCTTTAATCCACCTTTTTGGTCATAATATCGATAAACAGACGGCCAGACAAATGATCGGTTTCGTGTTGAATTATACGGGCAAGAAAGCCTTCATATTCTTCTTCAAACTCATTTCCGTAGCGATCCTGCGCTTTGACCTTAATTTTCTTATAACGGGGAACGATTCCGCGCACATCGGGTACACTGAGGCAGCCCTCCGAATCATTGATCCGCTCTTTGCTGTGCTCAATGATTTCGGGATTAATGAATTCATAAAGCACATCATCATAAAGACAAATGATAATGCGCTTGCTGATGCCTATCTGAGGCGCTGCCAAACCGCAGCCCTCGGCATAAACCATTGTTTCTGCCATATCATCAAGCAATAATCCCAATCTTTCATCAAAACGGCGGACTGTTACTGCTTTTGCACGCAGAATGGGGTCGCCTTCTTTAACGATCTCTCTTATATATGCCATATTGGTACACTCCTATAAGTATTTCATAATATTATAACATTTTTTCTGCAATTCCACAATACAACAGCATTGTTAAAATAATATTAATTGCAGAATCAATCCATCGGATCAGCATCAATATGTATCAAGATGCTTGCAGGCTTTTGCTTGTTCCGATGCATTGAGACGAGCATTTCATTCACAGCTTCACGCAATTTTGCCATATCTTCACCCTTTAATAATATCCTGATACGCCATCTGTTTTTGATTTTTTCCAATGGGTCGGGTGCAGGGCCTGAAATATAGCCGTTTTCACCGAGGAATTCTTTGAGATAGCCGGCGGCAAGCTTTGTGATATATTCGACCTCCTGCAGATTTTCTCCGGTGAAAAGCAAATTGATCATTTTGCAGAAGGGCGGATTGAAGGCCAACTCACGTATCATAATCTCTTTTTCATAAAAACTGCTGTAATCCTGTTTGCTTGCTGCTTCAACAACATAAGAATCAGGTATATAGGTCTGAATCACAGCCTCGCCTTGTTTTTCTCTTCTGCCTGCTCTGCCGATAAGCTGAGTCAAAAGCTGAAATGCTCTTTCCCCTGCCCGCCAATCAGGCAGATTGAGCATACTGTCCGCTGCCATAACTGCAGATAAGGTCACATCAGGAAAATCCAAGCCCTTGGCTATCATCTGTGTGCCTACAAGTATATCTGCTTCGTGATTACGCATTTTATTATATATCATTTCATGCGCTCCGCGCTGCGCAGTTACATCACTGTCCATACGCAATATTCGTGCCGAGGGGAAAAGCTTCTGCACTTCTGCGGCAACACGCTGTGTGCCCGTGCCGAAATGTCTGATCGCCTTTGAGCCGCAATG
>JAFSIU010000004.1 GCA_017439615.1 Bacillota bacterium | reverse complement strand
CCTAACCCCCTTCAAACGCTTTTTGTCCGAGGCTGTTTTGGTTGCTTTCTTAAGCTACTCCTTTTCAAACCAATTAATTTCTACATTCGCAAAATCGGCGTTTGCCGATTTTTAAACGGCACAACCCAAGGGGTTGTGCCGTTTGTAACTGTCTTATGATGCCACGCCTTAAGTCAGGGGCTAGATGGTTTTATTCTGTTATTTGCAGCAGCAATTTGTTCAGCAGATTATGTAATTGCTGCGCTTCTTCGAAGGAGAGATCAATGCATTCAGCTACTTGCTTGGGAATATCGGCAGCACGCTCCTTCAAAGCTTCACCTTCGGGAGTCAGTTCCACGATCAAAACTCTTTCATCTTCAGTGGAGCGATATCTTTTGACATAGCCTTTTGCTTCGAGATTTTTCAAAACAGGTGTGAGCGTGCCGGAATCAAGGAAGATTTTTTCGCCCAATTCCTTCACATTCATTTTTTTATCCTGCCAGAAAATCATCATAGTAATATATTGAGTATATGTCAGATCAAGCTTCTCCAAAAAAGGTCTGTATCTTCTGATAACCTCCTTTGATGCTGCATAAAGCGGGAAGCATAACTGATTTTTTATATTCATAATATCATAATTGATAGTACTCATAATTGCCTCCTGAAATCTTTCTCTAAAATAGTTATGGCTTTGAATTAATTTTTATTATAACATATAATTTTTATATTTATGATGAATTTTACTAATGATTACTTAAATTTTATTAATAATTGCATTATTATGGTTATCATGATAAAGATATAACTTCAGGCTTAAATAAAAGTCACAGGACAAGGCGGCAAGCCTTGTCCTGTGACTTTTGTATTCATATATGAAAATTTTATTTAAATTTTACAGCGGTGCCATATGCAATGATTTCTGCCGCACTGCTCATCATTGATGATGTGCCATATTTGACATTGATAATAGCATCGGCACCAAGGGCGTTTGCCTCATCGACCATTCTTTTGGTCGCGATCTGGCGTGCCTCTGTCAGCATTTCGGTATAACCTGTGATCTCGCCGCCAACAAGTGTTTTCATTCCGGCCATAAAATCCTTGCCAAAGTTCTTGGAATAAACTACGGTTCCTTTCACTAATGATATAGCCTCGATCTCCTTGTCGGGTACATAGTTAATATTCAGCAGCAGCATCTTCTTCTCCTCCTTTGATTTCTTCAAGTCTTTTTCTATATAATATCCAGATGGGAATGAGCATTCCCATATCCAGCATTGCCAATATCAGCAGCAAAATGCTGCCAATAGTCCCCCACAGCATAAAACGGCTCAGTAAAAGCATTCCCGTTGCCGAGCAAAGCAAAATGACGGTGGAAATGATTGAACTGACAAGTGCATCCTTACGTCTTTTTTGCTGAGCATTTTCATTAATATTTTCTGGCTTCATCGATCTCACCATCCTTGAGCTCTTTCAAACGTTGGCGCAGTGCAACAATGATTCCTGCGATAGCCGCCAAAATAATTACGCCGTAAATCAGCAGTATCCCTCCGGTCAAGAGATCTGCAGCACCTTCATGGAGAAAAGGGAAGAGTATAGCTGCAAGAAGCAGCAAGAAAAAGAGAATGAAGACAACAGCCCAGACGACAGATGCTTTTTTGTTTTCAGAAGCGTTTGGCATCATCGATCTCTCCTTTCACGATTTCTTTTATTCTTTGCTTTAGTGCGATCATAACACCGGCTCCCACTGCTGCAAGTATAGCTATTACCAGTACCAAAAACCAGATCGGCGGTGCTTCCTGCGGAGCAGCTTTATAAGCCCATAGAATCAGCGCTATTATTGCGCTCATAAAGCTTACCATCAAAATAGCAATAGCAGTCGGTGCGATATATTGCATACGCACATCCTGTGTGTGTTTGTTTTGAAAGGCAGTGCCGTCCTTTTCCATTTCTTCCATCTGCAAAAGTATTTCTTCTGCATTCAATTCGGCAACATTGATATCCTGTTTTTGCAGTTCACGACACAGCAGAATGGACTGCTCAAGATTTTTTTGTTCGCGTTCTATGGAAATCAGATGTCTCCGCATACCGTCTGCGACAGTATATGTTCCTTGGAACATTTGTCTGATTTCTTCAATCGGCACGCCCAGCTTACGCAGCAATTTGATACGTTGCAGAGTATGCACTTCCGCTTCAGAATATTCTCTGTATCCGTTTTCTGAATTTCGTTTCGGTGAAAGCAGTCCCTGCTCCTCATAAAAGCGTATATTCTTTTTGGTGATGCCGGCTTTTGCTTCAACCTCATTGATTTTCATTCATTTCACCTGCCTTATAATAAGAATATAAACCTTCCATAAGGTGGAAAGTCAAGTGCTTTTGCATATTTTTGTTCAATACGTTTTCTGCAGGCATATATCTTTTCATAAATGGTACCGCTGTTTCCTTCGCAATGTGAATTTGAATTTGAAAAATAAAAGCAGTTGAATTTTTCAACTGCTTTGTTTTTCAAGAGTGTGTATGCTTCAATATTTTCGATCCTGAATGTTGAAGTTGAAAAAGTGAACAGCATTTTGCCAACAGATATCTTCCACCAGTTTCCCTAAATGCTTCATATCACAGGGATATTCGCCATTTTCTACCAGTTTTCCAAGCTTATTACAGAGAATGCGGCGGAAATATTCATGTCTGGGGAATGAAGTAAAAGCACGCGAATCGGTGAGCATACCGACAGAACCTGAAAGCAGGCCTGTTTCCATCAATTGATCAAGCTGTTTATTGATACCATTGATATTATCCAAAAGCCACCATGCAGCGCCATATTGCACCTTTGCGCCATCAGCAGCAAAATTGACTGCCATGGTAGCAAGCATTGCGCTGTCTGCGGGATTCAGATTATAAAGTATGGTTTTGGGCAGCTGATCACTGCGCTCCATATCGCTTAAGAAGGTGGATAACAGGAAAGGATCCGTGGCAGCACCTATGCTGTCGCCGCCTGCATCAGCACCGAAAGAGGCAAAGAGCTTAGGTGAATTATTGCGAATCGGACCGAGATGCATCTGCATAGCAAGCTCGCGGCGATGATATTCACCTGCCAGCCAACGAAGCAATGCTCCCTGATATATTGCAATTTCATTTTCTGTGAGCGCTTCACCTGCCAAGGCTTTTTGCATAACAGGCAGCGGATCCCCATTGGCATAGCGGAAATGAATGAAACCATGGTCTGTGACACGGCAGCCTGCCTCGCAGAAGAAATCAAGTGATTTGCTCAGCGCAGAAAGCATGCTTTGCCAATCGGAAATTGCTCCGTATCGGGAAGCAAGCTGCTCAATAGCCGTTTGCCATTGGACTTTTTGATCGATGTGCAGAAAACGGTCGGGGCGGAAGGAGGGCAGAGTATGGAAGGGGATAGTGCTGTCTGCTTTCAGCTTCAGATGCCATTGCAGATCATCAGCAGGATCATCTGTGGTGCAGAGTATCTTCACCTGCATTTTGGCGAGTAGCGAAACTGCATCAAAGCCTTCTGATGACAGCATATTGCAGGTTTTGTCCCAAATATCCTGTGCGGTTTCCTCATTCAAAGGTGTATTGATGCCGAAATAACGCTGCAGCTCCATATGTGCCCAATGATATACGGGATTGCCAATGAGCCGCGGCATGATCTGGGCAAAACGGAAAAACTTTTCCCATTCGGGAGCATCCCCTGTGATATATTTTTCGGGAATGCCGCAGACTCGCATACAGCGCCATTTGTAATGATCTCCTTCCAGCCACAGCTGTGTCAGGTTCTCATAATGGCGACGCTTGAAAATATCCTGCGGTGAAAGATGATTATGATAATCGATGATGGGACAATTCTCTGCATATTCATGAAACAGCTTGCTTGCTGTTTCAGTGCTGAGCAGGAATTCTTCATTCATAAAAGGCTTCATATCAAAACTTCTCCCTGTTTATCCACAAGCCCAGAGCGGGATTGGGAATGAAATATATCTCTTCGCCATCAGGCATGGTGTTGTACCCATATTGCAGGCTGTGCGGGTCATAGCATTTGACTGCTTCATCATAGTCAACTGCATTAAAGCCCACAGCTTCAACCTCTTCTTTGCTGATATTTTTCACCGCATAGGTAATGCTGAAGCGTCCGTCGGAGGATCCGTGTATCAGATGAGCAGCAGCACCCATATTGTCGCGCAGATCCTGATTTTCGGCTTTGTCGAATTGCTCAAGTGTATGGATGCGTCCTTTATATCCATATTTACGGATAAGACGGTCAACCTCGCCGTCTTCGCCAAAGCGTTCAATACCGGGTGCCAGCACCAAAAGCTCACCACCGTCTGCAATTGCCATACGTGTGCGATAAACTGCTTTGTTCCCAAGCCAGGTACTTTTGAATTCATCGGGGGTGAGATATACTACGCATTTTTTGATGCCATGGTCGACAAAATCGATATTTTTTTCCTGTGCCAGAGCGATGGCAGCCTCCAGCACCTTGCGCGTATCACCGATGAAAAGACCGTGAGTGCGTATCTCGCCTGCAGGAGCTGTGCAGACTGTCAGAACAAACAGAATAGGTCGTTCATTGAGAAAATGCTCCATGCCATAGTCGAAGATTTTGCGGACAGGGGTATGATCCTTGCCCATCATTCTTTCCATGCCATAAACGGCGCCGACCATATGGCTTTTGTTTATCATATCACTGCCGCCAACTCCGACAAAAAGGTTTTTGGAGTGGTTGGCCATGCCGATGACCTCATGCGGGACAACTTGGCCGGGAGAAATGATAAGATCATATTTTTCGTCCATGACCAGTCGGTTGATTTCCACACTGACGCTCTCGTGCCAAAGGTTTTCCGTTATCTCTTCCAGAAATTCGGCAGGCACTTCGCCCAGACACATCACATCTGTGCGCCAATTGTGCGGAATGAATTTTTCATAAGGAATATCGCCGAACATAATGGCTGCTTCTTCCTTTGTTACAGGTACATGTGTGCCAAGTGCGGGGAGAATATCCACCTCGCAGCCCATTTGTATCAATGCGTGGTAATAGACAT
>JAFSIU010000043.1 GCA_017439615.1 Bacillota bacterium | reverse complement strand
ATCTCAAAGTATCCCCGCTCATCTATCCATGTTTTCAAAGCCAGAAGGCTCTCCACCACAGAGAGGGGTGTTTTGGTCATGCCTGCTGTCTGGCTTTCGGCGTGATGCAGACGGTAGTAAAGCAGCTTCTCCTTCAATATCGTTACCCGCTTGGCACAGATCCGGGCGCTGTATGTAAATAAAACATCATCCATATGGGGACAAGCCTGAAAACGAATCTGATTGAGGAGACCTATGAGGTGCTCGATGCTATCGATCGCAAGGACAATGCCGATCTTTGCGGTGAATTGGGCGATGTGCTGCTGCAGGTGGTTTTCCACGCCCAGCTGGCGAAGGAGGAGGGTGCCTTCGATATCAATGATGTCATTGACTCCACCTCGGACAAGATGATCAATCGTCACCCCCATGTTTTTGGTGATGAGGTGGCAGGCACGGCAGACGAGGTGCTTTCCAATTGGGAGCGCATCAAACAGCAGGAGGGTGCAAAGCCCAAGCCCGTCATGCAGATGAATGATAATCTCCCTGCACTTATGCTCGCGCGCAAGCTGATGGACAAGGCCGGCCGAGTGGGGATAACAATGCCGCAATGTGAAAAAATGACTGCCGAGGAATTGGGAGCAGCACTGTTTGAATTGGTGCTTGTCGGCAAGGCAAACGGCATTGATGCCGAGGATGCTCTGCGTGCATATACCAAGAAAATGATTGAACGCTTTGTCACGAAGGAATATGAACTGAAAGAAAAAGAATTGCAGTTTGCCGATATGAGTGAGGAAGAAATGTCAGCCCTGTGGCAGAAAGAGGTGTAAATATGCGTTTGGATAAATATCTGAAGGTCAGCCGATTGATCAAGCGCCGCACAGTCGCCAAGCAGGTTTGCGATGCCGGCCGCATCAGCATCAACGGCAGAACGGCCAAGCCCGGCACCGAGGTGCATGAGGGCGATATCATCACTATCGGCTTCGGCGCCAAGATGACCGAGGCAAAGGTCCTGAAAATCGCAGAGACAATCCGTGCCGATCAGGCTGACACAATGTATGAGATAATCAGCACCACCGTTAAAAGCGAAGACGAATATTAATTGAATTTTCTGAAATGATTAAAGGAGCATCAGATGCTCCTTTTTCTTTTTCATATTTTGTCTTTTCTCAGCATAAGTTTGATTAAAAAGCTTTGACGGAGGATGAGAAAATGACGGAGCAGAAAAAACAAAAACTGATTCTTCAGGACAGAAAAAGCTTAGCGCTTGACGGAGTGAATAATATCATCGCTTTTGATGCGGAATATGTGCGTCTTGCTACTGTATTGGGTGATTTGTTGATAAAAGGCAGTGATCTCAGCATTTCTTCTTTGGTAATAGAAAGAGGAGAACTACAGGTAAGCGGATATATAGACAGCATTGCTTATTTTGAAAGCGGAACAATGCAAAAGGGTGCCAAAAAGGCGATTAAGAGGCTTTTGAAATAATGATTTATCCCGTATGGCAGCAATTCCTTATTTTAGCAGCGGCGATGATTGGCGGCTTTTTGATAGCTGTGTTTTTCGATGTGGCGGAAGCAATTCGTTTGCTGCTGCATTTGCCAAAGAAAAGACTATTCTATATACCGCTGTGGCTTTTGTGCGCAGCAGGTTTTTTTGCTGTGTGGCTGGAGCTTTTTGCAGGCGCTTTCCGCTTGTTTTATTTTTTCTGGATGGCTGCAGGCTTTATTCTGTATTTTTTTCGGCTCGGCAATCCTCTGCGTAAAGCAGCACGTGTCAAGGCAAAAGAAACTTCTCCGATTATCTGTGCCGCCAAAATAATAAGCAGAGGAGAGAGCTATGCTTTTGACAAGTTTTGTACCGCAGCAAAAACTACAAAAAAATCCTTTGTCTGGATGAAAAACAAAACCGCACATTTAGCTATGCTTATACCTAAAAAACGGAATAATAGTGAAAAATAAATGAAATAATAGTAATTTTGTACTTGATTTGTATAAATTTTGTATGTATAATATAGGCATATTATGTGTGTATTGTCGGGAGTGTTTTATGAAGCTGGAAATCCGCGGCGCTGAGAAACTCAGCCTGAGAGAAAAACAAGTGGTCGCCTTCAAGGAAATCGGACTTTCTGCAGAAACGATCGCCAAAAAGCTTGGCATTGCCGAAGGCACTGTCGCAACACTCTATAACAGGGCACGCAGCAAAGGTTTTGAATCCGTTATAATTATTGAAGGACATATGCTTGGCTTGGATCTGGATTCGGAGGATATCAATGACGACTAAAAAGTCAAAAGTCGGCAGCGACAAAATATATACCGCTTTGACAGCAATAGTAATAGCCTTTGCTCTGTTCATTGGCTATAAATTTGCTGTGCAATATTTGCATTGTGCCGAGCTTGCCAAAGAATACAGGATGTATGAACAGCAGCTTGCTTCGACCGAAGCGGAATATCTTGAATTATGTGAACAAGAGAAGCTTTTGCATGATGATGCATATATCGAATATATCGCCCGCAAAAATCTCGGCATGGTCATGGCAGGCGAGAAGCTTGTTTATTCCAGCATAGAAGCAGATGTTCCCGAATTGGATAAAAATATGAATGTCAGGGATTATACTCATTAGTCTAAGAAGAACTTCAACCTTCTTTTTGTGTGTCCACCCGATGAGCATAAATAGAAGCCTCCCACTATGTATTGCCTATGATACTATTTCTTGATGCAAGGCAGCAACTCACATTGAATGGGGACAGCGATCTACCGAAGCCACAGGAAACAACTCATCAAACGTTTTTTCGGCAGTCAGATCCTTTATGTAGGGGAGTCTTTGAACAGGTAGTGTTCATTGAAATACAAATTGACATTATGGATTTATAAATTTATGTGACAAAGCCGTTGCAGCAGGCTTTGTCATTTGTTATAATTAGACAAAAATTAGGATTTCCGGAGGGTTTATGATGAAACGTTTTTTAAGCATTTTTATTTTGCTGGTTATGGTTCTGCTGCCAGCCTGCGGAGATTCCGCAGATAAGCCCAAAAGGATAGATTTTTCTGACGGAAGCTATATGCTTAACTGGTATGATGAAAACGGTAAAACAACTCGTATGGAAATTCACCAAAGGAGTGGCTGGCTTTCTACCAACGAGTATGAATATGACCAGGACGGTAACCTTACTGTTAATCGATATCTGGATGAAGAAGATCACGAAACCAGGCGCTTACAATATTACTATGAAAATGGCGCTAAAGTAGCGGAAGAAGAGTATAAAGACAATGTTCTGTCCCGTAAAAGCTACTACGAGGGCGATTCGAAAGTAGTGGAAGAAGAGTATAAAGATAACGTTATTTCTAAGAAAAAAGAATACGGTCCCAACGAAAAGCTGTTATATATGGAACAGTATGATGAAAACGGAAAACTAACCACTTGGGAGCAGCTTGTTGAAGCAGATGGGAAAGAAGCATGGTTTACCTGCGATCAGAATGATATTATAAAATCTGTTCGTATTCATACAGGCACTACGATTTCCTATACCTTCAACTTTGACGATGAAGGAAGTGTTACCAATATAATGGAATATATTTTCCCTGACACCAGAGAAATTACTGATCCCAACGAAAAGCTTAAACTGCTGGATTTGTTGGAGCCCTTTGCAGAATAAAAGCCTTAAATTAAAACCCTTCGGTTTATGGTCGGTGCTCGTAAAACAGTTATTTTTATGCGCTAAACCCTGTATCAGATATTTGATGCAGGGTTTATTTGTTTAGAATATTGGTTTCATTTCTGCAGTTATATTTGCGTAAGAGTCAAATTTGTATTTGTTTTTGCAGGGGGCCAGGGGGGATTGCGAACCCCTTAGGCCCCCTTGCAACCCCCTAACCCCCTTCAAACGCTTTTTGTCCGAGGCTGTTTTGGTTGCTTTCTTAAGTTACTCCTTTTCAAACCAATTAATTTCT
>JAFSIU010000042.1 GCA_017439615.1 Bacillota bacterium | reverse complement strand
TCGGCGGCTGGGCAGGTGATTTGGTCGACCTGATGACAGCTTCTGACCGTGCATATAATAATTCTGAAGACAGCACGATTCATCTGACAGTTCCCGATGATATCGAAGAAATGGTCGATCAGATCGAAGAACATATCTTCCTGAAGATCACGACCTCGGATGACAAATTCGCACTGACCGACTATTATGGCGATATCGATGGCTATTATGTCATCGAAGCCCTCTATGATGTGGAAGAAAATTATAAAGCCGGCGATATGGCATCCATCATTTCCGGCTGGTGCACAGAAGACCTCGATGATGAGGCTCGCGCTGCCTTCTATCTGAAGGAGCGTCTCGGCAATCCCGGTACCCGTGAACAGGTAAGAAATGCAGTTTATGATGCTTACAGCGGCAACAAAACAATTACCACACTGGAAGGCACCCGTGATTTCTTGAATACTGAGGCTGCTTATATCAGTCAGCTCAGAAAGGCAGTCTGCTATACCTTTGCCGATTATGTATGCCGTCTTGCAGGTGACTGGGTAGATGTGGAAAGCAATCCCTATTTCACCGATTTCTATTCCGAAACCTCCACTCTGGCTCCCGGTGTTACTCAGGTTATCCGCCATGCCACCTCGGCAGATGACAAGCAAATGGTATATTATCTTGCAACAGCAGACCTTTCCAATCCTTATGTCAATGTTTATGCAAACTACAATAACAATGATCCCACTGTCTGGAAGATGGCAAGAGTTCTTGATCAGGCGCAGGCTGCACAGGATAAATATGGTGATCCCGAAAGCGAGCACTATATTCAGAACTATCAGGTAGTTGCCTCCATCAATGCCGATGGCTTCAATATGCAGACAGGTGAGCCGGGCGGTCTTTTGGTTATGAACGGTCAGGAATGGCATGCTGCCAACAGCTCAGGCTTCTTTGGCATTACCAAGGATGGCAAGCCCATTATCGGTACCACTGCGGAATATAATTCAAAATGGAAGGGTCAGCTGCGTGATGCAGTTGCCGCATTCGGTACAACGCTGGTCCATAATGGACAGGTCAATATCACAGCTACTTCTGATTATTATGTTGACCGTGCTTCCAGAACCGCAGTCGGCATTACCAGAACAGGCAAAGTCGTAGTTATGGTTCTCGATGGTCGTCAGGAACCCGTTTCCTGCGGCGGCAGTATGATAGAAATTGCTCATATCATGCTTGCAGCAGGCTGTGTGGAAGCTGTCAACCTCGATGGCGGCGGCTCCACCACCTTCGTTTCCAAGCCCGAAGGCAGCGATGAACTGCAGGTAACAAGCAAACCCTCCGATGGTTATGCCCGTTCTGTCAGCTCGACACTGATGATCGTTTCAACTGCTCCTTCTTCCACTGCATTTGATCATGCAAGACTTGACAGTGATTATGATTATGCAACAATCGGTACCCCTGTACAGATCACTCCTGTCGGCGTCAGTGCAACAGGCAATGTGGCAGAGCTCCCCGATGGTTATACCTGGGCAGTTTCCGATCCTTCTGTTGCGGAGATCGATGCAAACGGCGTTTTCAAAGGCCTTGCCAATGGCAGTGTTGAAGTTCATCTGATGCTGGAGGGTGCAAGCATCGGCAACAAGGTGATGAATGTTGTTGTTCCCGACAGCGTTTATTTCACCAGAAGCACCATGAATGCAGTTTATGGTTCTTCGATAGACCTTCCTGTTGCAGCTCTTTATACAGGCAAGAAGGTCGCTATCAATGAGAATGATATAGCATTCACTGTTTTGCCGAATGTAGGCAGCTTCACAGGCTTCAAATATACCGCACCTGAGGATATGACCTACAAGAATGTCAAGGTTACTGCAGCTCTCGCTTTAGACAGGAAGATAAAAGGTGAGATTACCATCAATATCTTCAAACAGGGTGAAAACACCTTTGACTTTGACAAGGCAACAGCAGGTGACCGTCAGCTGGCATGGAGCCGTGAGGTCACAAATTCCACAACGGATGATTTTGTAACCTACAAGGCAGTTGACAAGGATCAGGATATGATAACATCCTATATCTTTGCCATCGATATGACACAGATCCCCTTCCCCGATCAGCTTTCCGGTCTTATCTATATGCTGCCGGGTGCCGATGATGCAGATGCATCTGCGTGGAACTTCCTGCTGCAGCTGGCAGAGCGTATCAGTGTTCTGACAACAGTTTCTCCTGTTCTGACCTTTGACCCCAGATTCGATGTTGATTACAGCGAGCTGAAGGTCGTCAATGAATATTTCTATCTTGAAGAAAACGGTGTTGTTTTCGATGAGGAAAATAATTCATTGACACTGAAGCTCAGATGGAGAGATCAGACACAGGCAATTGATTCTGCTACAGCAAATCCGCTTTGTCTTTTGAGCGGTATCAAGCTTACTCCCAAGGATGGCATTTTCGATGCAACTGACCGCGTCAATGTTGTTACCAAGGGCGTTGTCGGTTATAAGATCTATATGCGTGCCAATGCGCTCTATTCCTTTGCTTCCAAGCCTGAAAATCAGGAGATCTTCGGTCTTATTCCTTTCACCAATACCTTCAAGGATGCGAATGGTGATGATAAATATGAAGCCGGCGGCTATTTTGTCAATGAATATAAGCGCATCGAAGATCATTACACTTTATCTTATGCTATGAAGCAGGGCTGGATCAGCGAAGGCAATGGTTATGCTTATTATATTGATGATGAAAAGCATACAGGCATCAAAAATGTTGAAGGCTATTATTATGATTTCGGTGCCGACGGCATCAATATCGGTCAGCAGAAATTTACCGGTATCTTTGAGGATGTCGGTGGAACCCGCCTGATTAAGAATGGTACTGTGGTCACTGCGGGCTGGAATCTCTTTGGCGACAAGACATATCATTGTCATGAAGATGGTTTTGCCCATAATGTTATTATTTCGGGCGGCATCACCTGCGTTCGCGGCGGACACAGAATATACACCTGCAGCGATTGCGGTCTTGAAGAAGAGATCGGTGACTATGTAATGCCCAATGGACATGACTGGGATGAAAACCATATCTGCGAGGTTTGTGGTTATGTCGGCAGGGATATTACGGAAGCAGATGTCCGTCTCAGCACTGGCAGCTATGGCCAAAATATTTATGATCATAAGCCCAGAGGCGTTCGCCCCACACCTTATGTAATCTATTTCGGCATCCTGCTGAATGGTTCCACAGATGCAACTCCCGATAGTGATGGTGTTACCATGCGTCCTTATATCTATTCCTTTGAAAATGATCCCGGCATAGGCAAAGCTTATGTGGAAATCAATGCCAAGGGAAATTATTACGGACAGATCAGACAAGAGTATTATATCCATCCTGCCAATATCACAAATCTGAGAGTCAGCGACACCGCTGCATATTCTGTAACACTTAGCTGGAATGCAGCAGCCGGTGCTCAGTTCTATGAGGTTTACAAATATGAAAGCGGCAGCTATATCTCGGTAGGTCAAAGCAATACAACAAGCTATACCATAACAGGACTTGAAGAAGGAAAGAAATATACCTTCTATGTCAAGAGTGCAGCCAAATCCACCAATGCTGAGGAAACAATAGATGGCGAGAGAATGGTTTATTACAGCTATGGCTGGACCACTCCCGTCAGCGTCTCAGTTGGTGAAGGTGGAACCACTTCCGGCGGCAGCACTCCTTCCATACCTTCAGTACCTTCGGTTCCATCCGTACCCTCCGTACCCTCGGTTCCGTCTGTACCTTCTGTACCCAGCACACCTTCCAATCCTCCTGCGGATCCCAAGCCGGAAGATCCTAAACCTGAGACTCCTGCAGAACCGGAGGTCCCCTGTGATGGCGGCGAGGAATGTAGCGCAGATCACTTTGTTGATGTGAATACTGATTTTTGGTATCATCATGCGATCGACACAGCAATCGAAAAGGGCTTGATGAACGGTATGTCCGCAACACACTTTGTTCCCACAGGAACCACCACTCGTGCAATGGTCTGGACAATGCTTGCACGCCTTGCAGGTGTTGATACAAGCACAGGCTCGGTCTGGTATGAGGCAGGACACAAGTGGGCTATGGAAAACGGTGTTTCCGATGGTACCGGACATTCCGACAATATAACCCGTGAGCAGCTCGCTACTATGCTCTGGCGCTATGACGGACGCATTGCTTCCACACATGATATCAGCTTCTTCCCTGACAGCGATAAGGTCAGCAGCTGGGCACTTGATGCTATCAAGTGGGCAAATGAAAATAAGATAGTCAACGGCAATGCCGATGGCACTCTCAATCCTCTCGGCTATGCGACCCGTGCAGAAATAGCGCAGATGTTTGCAAACTACCTTGACTATCTCAATGCACAGAATGCAGCAGAAGAAGATGCTGCCGAAGCTCAGCAATAACAGCTGAAAAAGTGATTAAAAAGCAGTCAATGGCTTTCTGCCATTGGCTGCTTTGTTTTTTCAGAGAAAATAACAATATTATGCAAAAAACTGTTACACTCTTGAACTATTTGTGGTATAGTCTATATAATGTTTGAAAACCAGCATGATTCATGCGGTTTTTGGAATATCAACTGAAAGTGAGACGAAAAGATGAAAAGAAAAATGATGCGTATTCTTATTTTATCCATACTGATGCTTTCAATGCTTTCGCTTCCTTCTTTGGCAGCGGATGTAGTCATTGTCAATGGCACCATACTGCCTGATGGTGTAATCACCGAAGGCAGCTATACCGAAGGCTATGTCGGTATTATCGGCGGCTCTACAAGCACGCCTGCCGTGTCGGTTGCCACTGCTCTTGAATATCTGAACGGCACGATTGCAACTGTATCAGAAATGAGAGCAGAAGGCTCTCTCAATAGCTATATGATGAAGGGAATGCTTGCCGACCTTGAACGCCTTGAGAGAGCTCTTGTTGCCAGCGGCGAGCCTGCCACTCCGCAGGTCGCAGCTGTTGTTGCCAATGCTGAAAAGTCTGTCAAGGGTCTTTCTATTGCAGAAGCTGTTCTGCAGAAAATCTCGGATATCAAGAGCCAATATAATCTCGAAAGTATCAAGGTTGAAGAAAACAAGGGAATTGCTCCCTGTGAGCCTTTTACCTATGGCGCTGCTGTCAATCCCAATCTCAAAAGCTTCAGCGATGTGCCTCCCGGCCGTTGGTCTCATATTCCTGTCATGAATATGGTAAAAGCAGGTCTGTTCAATGGTGTTTCCGAACCTGACAGCCAGGGTGTAGCCCAATTCTCTCCTGGCACAGAGATGAAAAGGAGTGAATTCCTCACTGTTGTCATCCGTTTTCTCTATTCCAAATCTTTGGCCGCAATGCCTGCAGGTGAGACCTGGTATGCCAATGCTTATGAGCTTGCCCGCCAGAACGGCATTCTGAAGGCCAATGAATTTGCCTATGAAAACCTTGACAGAAAAATCACCCGCGAAGAAATGACAATGATTCTTATCCGTGCGGTCGAAGCAATGGGTGAGACTATCCCCGATCCTGTTCCTCTTTCTGCTATTGCGGATTATACCAATATCGCTCCCTATTATTTGACTTATGTCCGTCAGGCCTTTGCTATGGGCTTGCTGACAGGCTATGATGAAAAGGGTACCTTCAAGCCCAACAATGCTTTGACACGTGAGCAGGCACCTGCTGTTATCAACCGTTTACTGGATCCTTCTACCAGAGCAAATGCTGTCGGCGGAGATAATGATAAGGTAGAAACCTATGAGGATGCTATTACTATCTATGAAGGTGAAACCAGAAGCAATCGTCCCGCCCGCGAAGGTGATATCTTTGTCAAGAAGGACGGCACTCAAATCGTACTGAAAAAGGGTGAATATGGTGTGCTCGGTGCAGGTCAGGGCGTTGCTCCCGACCTTGGTTTGATGAATGGCAACAGCACTGTTGCTAAGAATAAGAAATTTGCCTATGACAACGAGCATTATTCCTTCAAAGACAGCCTCGGCAATGATATTTATAACCAGCTATATCAGGTAAACCAGATTACCGGTGAAGGTCACTGGGAATATGAATGGGATGCTATTTTCTACAACTATCAGTATCCCGAAGAAGACGGCACTTATGAGAAACAGCCCAGCCCCGATCCTTACAAACTTTGGTATTGGCGTAGCAACGGCTATCGTTGGATAGTCAGCTATTAAGAAAAGCAATCAGGCAGAATCTTTGGATTCTGCCTGATTTTAACATAGGTTGAGATTTCATATTTTTATAAAGCAATTTGATGAGAATTCCTGTGTCTCATCTTGCTTGCAAGGAACTCTGTTTTCCAAAAGAGAATATAAAAAGCAGGTACCTGCAGTACCTGCTTTTATTTATGTCAGATCAAATTATTTCTTTTCTTCGAGCATCACAACAGCATGAGTAACGAGACCGAGTCCCAAACCGATGATAGCACCGCTCAAAAGACCGATGGCAACCATACCGACGATTTTGCCGACCATCAGACCGAAGCCTAAGCCAATGAGCAGAAAAGCGAGATAAAGCATGGGGATAACATTGAGCACCATTTTTTGCGGTGCACGTCTTGCAGGAGCATTGCCTGCATTGCGGGAAATATTGGGTTTTTGCATTTCCTTGCCACCTCCGTATTTTAAATAAAATTCATTCAATGATTTTGCAAAGCCTTCACCGCTGAGTTTTTGCTGTGTGGCAATGAGAGCATCATTTTCTTCCAAACCTCTTGCCATATAGCTTTCTACATTTTCAGCGATATAGATATTCATATTTTCGGAAAACTTCTCCAAAGAGCAGCAATCAGGGCATTTTTCCTTAATGATATCAGGAATGACATTGTTTGCTGCATCATATCCGAGACGGGTGGTAATAAGCCCTGTCATGCGTACTATCTCTTTTTGTGTTGCTTCGTTCAGGTTTTCAAACATTTGCATCGACCCCTCGTTCTATATTCACCATCTGTTGAAAAAATCGAGTATTTATTACATTAACAATACCACATATTGTGTTTGAATGCAATTGTTTTACACAAAATTTTGATAAATTTCCACAAATCTTTTTGCAGGAAAAAGTTTCTTTTGCTTGAATTATATTTTAACTACTGTTATATTATAGAAGAAATTAGCTTTTCCCTTCATTAAAATGTAAATTCAATTTGTAAAAATTTCTTGCATATATTTTATGTGATGTATATAATATCAAACTAAGACAGTTTTGAAGAGGCTCTGTTATGATAACAACAATCAAAAATCAGGAAATATATTATGAAAAACACGGCGAGGGGCAGCCCTTGCTTTTACTGCATGGCTGGGGAGTGGACAGCTCGTCCTTTGCGTCCATCATTCCTTGGCTTGCACAGCATTTTGCAGTATATTCGCTGGATTTCTGCGGCTTTGGCAAAAGCCCCGCTCCCAAAGATGTCTGGGGTGTTTCCGATTATGCTGATATGGTCGAAGACTTCATCATTCAGCAGGGGATAGAAAATCCGATCATTCTCGGACATTCCTTCGGTGGCAGAGTAACACTTTATCTTGCATCCCGCGGCATAGGCAAAAAGCTTCTGCTTGTGGATGCTGACGGTGTTCGTCCCAAACGCAGCTGGAAATATTATGTCCGTGTTTATAGCTACAAAGCGGCAAAGCATATAATGTCTTTGCCTGTTTTGCGTAATTACAAGGAGCGTGCACTTGGCTATTGGCGCAAGAATACTGCATCGTCGGATTACAACAATACCGATGGTGTGATGCGTGCGATCTTTGTCAAGGTCGTCAATGAGGATCTTTGCTTTTTGATGCCCAAAATCACTGCACCTGCGCTTTTGATATATGGCGAAAACGATATGGACACTCCCATATATCAGGCACAGATCATGGAGAGCAAAATCAAGGGCAGCGGTCTTGTGGTTGTGCCCAATGCAGGGCATTATTCTTTTTTGGATAATCCCCGTTATTTCCGTTTGGTTGTGGAAAGCTTTTTGCAGGAGGATATGAAATAATGGCTCTTATGTGGCTTTTGATCATGGCGGTTTTTTTGAGCTATATCGCCCGCAAATCAATATATGATTTACATAT
>JAFSIU010000041.1 GCA_017439615.1 Bacillota bacterium | reverse complement strand
ACCATAGCTCCGTTTCTTTTAATATTCAAAACAGTCTTGCACAGGCGATGCAGACCATTAAATTGTGTATATTCTAGGGAGTTACTACATATTCAGCATGCATAGACTCATCTCTTTTTGCGGAAGGGCCATTGAATTCGCCCTTCAGACTGCGATAATAATTGGCCCAAACAGTAAGCTGATAGGAGGTTACAAAGAAAATTGCCAAGCCAAAGGTTACAATACCCAATAAATACCACAGAATAAAGGAGATATCCAAAATAAAGAGGTCGCCTTTATTACCCCTCATCATTTGTTTGGATTGGCGGATTGCCTCCCAGCAGGAGATTTCGGGATTGTCCATCAGAATATAAAATGCCTGACGATAGCGATAAGAAACTGCAATAGCAGGAATCAAGGAGATTATGTAAAAAATAACATTCTGTGTATAATAAGCAAGTAAAAAGCCGAGAACAAGACCAATAATAGACCATAAGAATGTGAAAAGTCCAATCAAAAGGGAAAGACCGATGCTCTTCCAGGCCAGTCCTCGCTTAAAAGCATAGAAGAGCTCTTCCAAGCCACCCTTGCCTCCTCGTGCCACCACCAAACCACAATGATATATCGCAAAGCCGAGAGGAATTCCCAATAGACTTGCAGCAGTGCTGCATATAAAAGAAGCGAACATTTGCCAACCTGTCAGAATGATTCCCGTACCATCAGAGCTCAGGACATATTCAACAGAAACTCCAAAAATCAAAGGAAGCGCCCTGCCGCCTATAAGACTTATAAAACCGGTTAATAGCATATAGACAAGGACAATCACCCAACCCCTGGGTGAAGCATTGGACATAGCACTTCTGGACAGGTCTTTCAATCAGGTCTTTCAATTCGGAACGAGTCATAAGAAATTCCCCTTTCATTTAATAATATTTGGAAATACTTCCTTTTCTTATTTTTCTACACAATATACGCTTTTGCAACAAATTATATTTAAAAAATACCTCTTTCCCATTTTGCTGTATAATCTACGCTTTTGCAACTTTACAAACAGGCTTACAAAATGATATATTATAGGGTGAAACAAATATTTCGGAGGCTTTTGGAATATGGATAATAATCTTTTGGCGGAATTGCTTTTTCCGCAGGTTACACAAACAATAGAAGATCTGGAGCAGCGTTTTCCCAAACGCGATCTGGACGAGAATGCCAAGGTAACACGCTTTGCCCCCTCGCCCACAGGCTTTATGCACATCGGCGGGCTTTATGCCACACTCATTTCCTGGTTTTTAGCCAAGCAATCGGGTGGTGTATTCATGCTGCGTATTGAGGACACCGACAAAAAACGCGAGGTCGAAAACGGCATTGAGCAGATAATCTCCGTTCTTGGCCGCTTTGGCATAACCTTTGATGAAGGCGCAACAGGAGTCGGCACCGCAAACGGCGCTTATGCTCCCTATCAGCAGAGCCTGCGTGCAGATATATATGCCATCTGCGGCAAGGAACTTGTCAAAAAGGGCTATGCATATCCCTGCTTCTGCTCCGAAGATGATCTCGCCGCCCTGCGCAGCAAGCAGGAACAGAACAAGGAAGATGACCTGGGATATTATGGAGAATATGCCACTTGCCGCAAGCTGACCTATGAAGAGATCAAGGCGAAGCTTGAGCAGGGCGAAAAATTCACTCTGCGTCTGAAATCCCCCGGCAGCAAAGAAAACTCTATCAAGCTCAAGGATTCTGTCAGAGGCATCATCGAATTCCCTGAAAATATTATGGACATCGTTTTGCTGAAATCGGACGGCATTCCTACCTACCACTTCGCTCATGCGGTGGACGATCATTTTATGCGTACCACCGATGTTATCCGCGGCGAGGAATGGCTGCCTTCTTATCCCATACATCATCAGCTTTTCCAGGTGCTTGAATTCCCGCTGCCCCGCTTCCTGCATATCTCCCCCATCATGAAGCTTGATAACGGCAATCGCCGCAAGCTCTCCAAACGCAAGGATGCCGAGGCTGCTGTCAGCTTCTATCTCGAAGAGGGCTATCCCGTTGACGGTGTTCTGGAATATCTGCTCACAGTTGCAAACTCCGACTATGAAGAATGGCGCATGGCTCATGCTGCTGAGGATTATCACAACTTCAAGCTTTCGGTCAAGAAAATGTCCGTTTCGGGCGCGCTTTTCGACCTTGTCAAGCTCAATGATATCTGCAAAAATGTCATTGCCGCATTGAGTCAGGAGGATGTTATTGCAGGAATCAAGGCATGGGCTGCGGAATATAATCCCGAATTTGCGGAGTATCTTGAAGCCAATGATGAATATTTCAGAAAAACTGTCGCCATCTGGAGCGGCGGCGGCAAAAAGGCCCGCAAGGATATCTTCAAATGGAGTCAGGTTGCCGCAGAATATGACTATCTCTATCAGGAGCAATATAACAGCAAGCCTTTCCCCTGCTATCAGCTGCCCGAAAACTTTGATATTGCCGAGATCAAAAGGGTTGTCAATGAATATGAGCTGCGCTACAGCGAGCCTGCAGATTCTTCTGCATGGTTTGCAGGAGTCAAGGAGCTGGCTGCCGAAATGGGCTATTGCACTGATATGAAGGCATATAAGGCTGATCCCACCGCCTACCCCGGTTCTGTTGCTGATTTCTGCACCTTCCTGCGTATTGCCATCACCGGCAGGATCAATTCTCCCGATCTTTTCTCAATTATACAGGCAATCGGTGAGCAAAACACCAGATCACGCCTGAAGAATTTCATTGTTTCTCATTAACAAATATGGAGGCGCTGAAATGAAGAAATATCTGATCGTAATTGATATGCAAAATGATTTCATTGACGGAAGCCTTGGCAATGCAGATGCTGTCAGCATTGTACCTGCCGTGGTCGAGGAAATCAAAAAGGACTGTTATGATGGTATCTTTGCCACCTATGATACGCATTATGAAGATTATCTACAAAGCGCTGAAGGCAAAAAGCTGCCCGTCGAGCATTGCATTAAGGGCACTCCAGGTTGGGAGCTGAATAAGGAAATTCAGGCAGCACTCCCCGAAAACACCCGCCTTATCGAAAAACCCACCTTTGGTTCATGGGAATTGGCAGAGCTTGCTGCAGACTTAGGCGAGGAAAAGGAACTGGAATTTTATCTCTGCGGTCTTTGCACGGATATCTGCGTTATCTCCAATGCAATGCTTTTGAAGGCGAAGCTGCCGGAAGCCAAAATCGCTGTTATCGCGCATGCCTGCGCAGGCGTCAGCCCTCAGAGCCACGAGAATGCGCTTGCAGCAATGAGCTGCTGCCAGATCGATATCATTTAGACCGCAAAAAGTCTTTTTCTCACAAAAGTATGCATATGCAGAAAGGTACCGCAAACAGCGGTACCTTTTTCTTATATCATTTTTGCTTGATCATCTTCAGAATGACATCTCCAATGCATATCAGACAAATCATCATTTTAACAAAAAACAGGCGGTGAAAAACACCGCCTGTTGAAAACATCTTTTTTAATTAAAGGAAAGACTATTCCTCGTCATTGTTTTTTTCATCGGATTTCAGCCTTGCACCTGCAATGCCTTCAGTAAAAGAGATATTCATATCCGGTACCTTGAAAAGATTCGGCTGTTCATCCGCCTCGGCAACAAATTCATTTTCAGCAAATTCATTGCCAATGAATCCTATTTCGCCTTCTTCCGCAAATTCATTCTTGATGGGCAGAGGCTCACCTGTTTCCATCAATGTCTTAAAATCAGCACCTTCAAGAGTTTCATATTGCATAAGATGCTGTGCAACAAGATGCAGTCTGTCAATATGCTCGGTGAGGATAGCAACGGTTTTGTTATGAGCTGCATCCATAATGGCACGTGCTTCCTTATCAATGGCATAGGCGATAGCCTCACTGTAATTACGCTCATGAGAGATATCTCTGCCGAGGAAGACCTGTTCAGTCTGTCTGCCGAAGGTAAGAAGACCAAGCTCATCACTCATACCGTAGCGGGTGATCATATTGCGGACGGTCTCGGTAGCTCTTTCAAGGTCATTTTGCGCGCCGGTGCTGACATCCTTCAGGATCAGCTCTTCAGCAACGCGGCCGCCAAGGAACATGCACAAGTCATCAAGCATCTGCCCCTTGGTAACATATTTTTTGTCCTCTTCGGGCAAAAGCAGAGTATATCCGCCTGCTCTGCCGCGAGGAATGATAGAAACCTTATGCACGGGATCGCTATGCTCAAGATAATAAGCAACAACGGCGTGGCCTGCCTCGTGATAAGAAACGAGCTTCTTTTCCTTGTCATTGATGACAGCGGATTTTTTCTCAGGGCCTGCGATCACACGCTCGGCGGCATATTCGAAATCTTCCATTGTAATGAGATTTCTGTTATTGCGGGCAGCAAGCAGCGCTGCTTCATTGACAACATTGGCAAGATCGGCACCTGTGAAGCCGGGGGTACGACGGGCGACGACCTTCAGATCGACATCCTCTGACAAAGGCTTGTTCTTGGCATGGACCTCCAGAATCTGCTCTCTGCCCAGAATATCGGGAGCATCAACGGTGATCTGTCTGTCGAAACGACCGGGACGCAAAAGTGCGGGATCGAGAATGTCGGGGCGATTGGTAGCTGCGATGACGATAATGCCGACATTGGGAGCAAAGCCATCCATTTCAACAAGCAGCTGATTGAGAGTCTGCTCTCTTTCATCATGACCGCCGCCTAAGCCTGCGCCTCTCTGACGGCCGACAGCATCAATTTCATCGATGAAAACGATGCAGGGAGCATGCTTTTTGGCTTCGGTGAACAAATCACGCACACGGGAAGCACCGACACCGACAAACATTTCCACGAAATCCGAACCCGAGATAGAGAAGAAGGGCACGCCCGCCTCGCCTGCAACAGCTCTTGCCAACAGAGTCTTACCTGTGCCGGGAGGGCCATAAAGCAGAACGCCCTTGGGGATATGTGCACCCAGAGCATTGAATTTGCGGGGATCCTTCAAAAAGTCGACAACTTCTTCGAGCTCTTCTTTGACTTCATCAACGCCTGCAACATCAGCAAAGGTAACCTTACTGCGTTCATCCATATTCAGCTTGGCGCGGCTTTTGCCGAACTGAGCCATTTTGCCGCCGCCCTGTGCCTGATTCATCAGCAGGAAGAAAAGACCGATCATCAAGACAAAGGGAATGATGGTAGACAGCAAGGTCATCCACCAGGAAGCACCGGGAACCTTGTCATATTCGACCTCGACACCGGCTGCCAGCAATATTTCGCCCAAAGCAGCATCGGGGAAAGTGATGACGCTGAATTTGGTCTCATCCTTCAGCTCGCCTGAAATTATATAGCGGTTTTGTTCGCCGGCAATAACAACACTTGCAACATTGCCCTGCTCAACCTGCTGCATAAATTCATTATAATTATACTCTTCCACAGTTTGCTGATTCTGACCTGTCAGAGTATAGAAAAACATTATGAGCATCACCACAAGAAAAAACATTGTGGTATTTTTTAAAGCCTTACCCAAAATTTGACCTCCCTTCGGCTCTCGGCCGATAACGATTTATTAGAATATTATACCAAATCTATATATAAAGAGCAAATCTTTATTTACGGCAAATTTGTATGCAAAGCGCTTCTTCACCCAATGCAGGCAGGATATGCGGCGTCTCCTTCAAAAAAGGCAGCCAGATTATCTCATCATCAAGCAGCAGCAGCGGCAAAGCTGTTCTTTCCTGCTGAGGAAAATGCAGTTCATTCATAATAGCTTTTACGCTTTTGCGGCCTTCCATACCTTTGACACGCATTTTGTCGCCGTCTTTTCTGCCGCGCCATACAAGCCTTGGCAGCGAATCTGTCGGCAGCCATATCATATCATCTGCCCTTTTTCCATCATAGACCCGGATGGCAGCATTGCAGACAAAACTATGCCCTAAATCATAGCTGCCGATTTTAAATTCATTATTAACAAAAGGCTGCGGCCATTCGGGCAATTCGGCAGCAAGCACCAAAAATCCCTGCTTCAAGAAGCCAAATGCAGTTTCTGCCAATCTGATATGCGCACCCTGTCGTAATCCAAGCAAGGCCTCGGTCTGAGAAAAGGATATCGTCATACCGAGCTGTTTCAGACAATATGCTCTCACTATGCGTCTTTGCATAGCCAAAGGCTGTTTTTGCAAGCCTGCAAAATCCAGACCTGCAGCGGAATAAAGCTTTTCAAATGCTGACATTGCCTGTTCCTGCAGTAATTCATTTTCCGCACGGCAAATCTCTGCAGTCTGACTCAATTCCTCACAAACAGCAGGATTCATTTCGGCAAGCTGCGGAAGGAGCTGATGTCTTATCTTGTTGCGGCGATAGTGCAAATCGCTGTTGCTGATATCTTTTGCATATTCAATGCCACGCTCGCGGCAATAGAGCTCGATCTGCTCGCGGCTTAAATTCAGCAGTGGACGGATGATGTTCTGCATTTTCGGTTCAATGGCAGAAAGACCGTCTGTACCGCAGCCGCGTATAAGCTGAAGCAAAACTGTTTCCGCCTGATCATCACGATGATGAGCGGTGGCAATCAGCTCGCAGCCTGCTTTTGCTGCTGTTTCCTGCAGAAAAGCATAGCGGACCTTGCGGGCTTCATTTTCAAAATTGCCGTTTTGCCATGCATTTTCTTCCGCTCTGCCACGATAACAGGGAATTGACAATTCGACACAAAGCTTTTCGACCATATCGCCTTCAGCTGTACTTGCCCCCTCGCGGGTCATATGGTCAAAATGTGCTGCACAAATGCTGATGCCCAGTTCATCACGCAGAGCACAAAGAATATAAAGCATAGCAAGAGAATCCGCACCGCCGGAGACAGCCAAAAGCAGCCTGCTGCCCTTCGGGCACAGACCTTTTTCCATAATATATCTTTTGACCTCGGTTTCAATCGAAGTAAGCAGATTTTTCATAATTACCTCAGCACAGTGATTTTATTATATATTTTTCGTTATCAAAGGCTTTTTTCCTGCCTCACCCATCAATTGATGGATAAAGATATTTTACTTGACAAAAATGCATATTCTTATATAATAATAGTATTCTTGTATTGTTGTATACAATCCCCGCATTTAATCATTACGGAGGTGTTTTAATGATAGAACTCGGCAAAAAGAGCAATTTGCTGGAACAAAAAAATTATCGTTATTCTCTGCAGGATGTTGAAGAAGCCAATTTATACAGGGAGATTTATCCTTATACAGAGGTGCCCAAAATTGCCTTCAACCACAGACGTGTTCCGATAAATATGCCGGAAGAAATCTGGATGACGGATACGACATTCCGCGATGGGCAGCAATCCCGCGCACCCTATACCGTCAAGCAGATAGTCGACCTTTACAAAATGATGCATCGACTGGGCGGCCCCAAGGGACTTATTCGTCAGACAGAATTCTTTGTCTACAGCCAAAAGGACAGAGAGGCTTTGGAAAAATGCCGCGAGCTCGGCTATGAATTCCCCGCCATCACCACCTGGATTCGCGCCTCCAAGCAGGATTTTCAGCTTGTGAAGGATATCGGCATTGAGGAAACGGGGATTCTTGTTTCCTGCTCCGACTATCACATCTTCCAAAAGCTCGGCAAGACAAGAAAGCAGGCCATGGAAGGGTATCTGGCAGTGGTTTCTCAGGCTCTCGAAATGGGTATCCGTCCCCGCTGTCATCTGGAGGACATCACCCGTGCCGATTATTACGGTTTTGTTGTACCCTTTGTCAATGAACTGCAAAAGCTCGGTCAGCAGGCAGGTATTCCCATCAAGATCCGTGCCTGCGATACTATGGGCTATGGCATTCCCTATTCCGAAGTCGCACTTCCCCGTTCCGTCCCCGGCATCATCTATGGCTTGCAGCATTATTCGGATGTTCCTTCCGAGATGATCGAATGGCACGGACATAATGATTTTTATAAGGCGGTGGTCAATGCAACTGTTGCCTGGCTGCACGGCGCTTCTGCCGTGAACTGCTCGCTTCTGGGCATCGGCGAAAGGACCGGCAATATCCCCTTGGAAGCTATGGTTTTCGAATATGCTTCCCTGAAAGGTACTCTTGACGGAATGGATCCCACTGTTATCACCGAGATCGCTTCATATTATGAACATGAGATCGGATATCATATTCCTCCCATGACACCCTTTGCAGGCAAAAGCTTCAACAGCACCCGAGCAGGCATTCATGCAGACGGCTTGATGAAAAACCCCGAAATATATAACATTTTTGACACAGAAAAGATACTGAACCGCAAACCTGCTGTTGTTATCAGCAATACTAGCGGTCTGGCAGGAATTGCATATTGGATCAACGATCACTATAATCTGCCCGAAGACAAACATCTGAAAAAGAATGATGAGCTTGTTGCAAAAATCAAGGATTGGGTCGACTCGCAATATGCAGCAGGCAGAACTACAAATCTCAGCGATGAAGAGCTTGAAGCTGCCATTACTGAGCTGAAAGGAGAGGAATTCTGACAATGGAAAAGCTTTATAACACAAACTCCTTAAGCTTTCAGGTTTTCAATGAATTGGAAAGACAGATAATCAACGGAGTGCTCACCCCCGGAACCTCACTGACAGAAAACCGCCTTTGCGAACAATTTTCCGTCAGCCGCACTCCTGTTCGCGAGGCTTTGCGTATGCTGGAGCAAAAGGGTCTGGTACAGATAACCCCCAATAAGGGCGCCGTGGTACTCGGTATTTCCGAAAAGGATTTGACCGATATATATACCATTCGTATGTATGTTGAAGGTCTTGCTTCCCGTTGGGCAGCACAAAAAATCACCGATGAGCAGTTGGAAAGACTGACAGAAGTCGTGGAGCTTCAGGAATTCTATCAGAACAGGGCCTGCAGTGAGCAGATCAATGACCTTGACACCCGTTTTCACGAGCTCATTTATGAATATTCCGACAGCCGCACCTTGCAGCACACACTTTCCAATCTGCATCATATGATTCAGCATTATCGCCAACGCTCCTTTTCTTCTGACGGACGCGCACCCAAGGCTATCAAGGAGCATAGAGATATTCTCAATGCGCTGATCGCGCATGATGCCGATCTGGCAGAAAAACTGACGGTTGAGCATATCGCCAATGCACATGCAAATCTGCTCAGCCTTATTGTTAAATAGGAGGGAATATGGGCTATACCATTACAGAAAAAATAATTGCCGCTCATATCAGAGACGGCAAAATGGAACGCGGCAGCGAAATCGGCATCAGAATCGACCAGACTCTCACACAGGATGCCACAGGCACCATGGCTTATCTTGAATTCGAAGCTATGGATATCCCAGGAGTAAAGACCGAGCTTTCGCTGGCCTATATAGATCATAATACATTGCAAAACGGCTTTGAAAATGCCGATGACCATCGCTTCATCAAAAGTGCCGCAGCAAAATACGGCCTCTTTTATTCCCGTCCCGGCAATGGCATCTGTCATCAGGTGCATTTGGAACGCTTCGGCGCACCCGGCAAAACCCTGCTCGGCTCCGACAGCCACACCCCCACAGGCGGCGGTATCGGTATGCTCGCCATGGGTGCAGGCGGTCTGGATGTGGCAGTTGCCATGGGTGGCGGAACATATTATATCACCATGCCGAAAATCATCAATGTCGAGCTTCAAGGCAAGCTCTCTCCCCTTGTCAGCGCCAAGGATATTATCCTTGAGGTATTGCGGATTTTAAGCGTCAAGGGCGGCGTGGGCAGCGTTATTGAATATAGCGGCGAAGGTGTCAAAAATCTTTCCGTTCCCGAAAGAGCAACCATCACCAATATGGGTGCGGAGCTTGGTGCCACCACCTCCGTTTTCCCCTCCGATGAGATCACGCTTGCTTTCTTGAAAGCACAAAACAGAGCGGAAGTCTGGCAGGAATTGAAGGCTGATGAGGATGCTGTCTATGACAAAAAAATCATTATCGAATTGGATAAGCTGCAGCCTTTGGCAGCCTGCCCCCACAGCCCCGATAATATCAAGGCTGTCAGAGAATTGGCAGGGATGAAGGTTGATCAGGTCTGCATCGGCTCCTGCACCAATTCCTCACTTTCTGATATGCTCAAGGTTGCCGCTATCTTAAAGGGCAAGACCATAGCACCCAATGTTGATCTTTCCATCTCTCCCGGCTCGCGTCAGGTTCTGGCAATGCTTGCCGAATGCGGAGCGCTGGAGGATATCCTGCAAAGCGGTGCAAGGTTGCTCGAATGTGCCTGCGGCCCCTGCATAGGAATGGGCTTTTCTCCCAATTCCGGCGGTGTGAGCCTCAGAACCTTCAATCGCAATTTTGAAGGCAGAAGCGGCACGGCAGACGGTCAGGTTTATCTCGTCAGTCCCGAAACAGCGGCGGCATCAGCACTCACTGGCTGTTTCACCGACCCGCGTGACATCGGTGAAATTGATGTTCTGCCCATGCCCGAAAGCTTCAAAATAAATGATAACGGCATACTCGCTCCCCTGCCCGAAGCAGAAGCAAAAAGTGCGGAGCTGGTCAAGGGCCCGAATATCAAAAGCATTCCCAAAGGAGAACCGCTGCCTGCAGAATATAAAGCGGAGGCAGTTTTGAAGGTCGGAGACAATATCACCACCGACCATATCATGCCCGCAGGAGCCAAAATACTCCCCTATCGCTCCAATATCCCCCACCTTTCGCAATTCTGCTTCGGCGTGGTGGATACCGAATTCCCCGCAAGAGCACAGGCCAAGGGCGGCGGCTTCATCATCGGCGGCAGCAACTATGGCCAAGGCTCATCCCGTGAGCATGCGGCGCTTGTGCCTCTTTATCTCGGTATAAAGGTCGTCATCGCCAAGAGCTTTGCCCGAATTCATGTGGCAAACCTCATCAATGCAGGTATTCTGCCCCTCACCTTTGCAAATGCGGAGGATTATGACAAAATCACCCAAGGCGATGAGCTGATGCTTGAGAATCTGCGTGATGCCATCACCAATGACGGAAAAATCATTCTCAAAAATATGAATAATGATGCCGAAATTCCGCTTGCGGCAGGCCTTTCCGAAAGACAAAAGGCAATCATCTTAAGCGGCGGCTTACTTGAATATACGAAGGGAGCAAACTGATATGAATAATGAAGCAACCAAAAATGCAGCGGAAAAATTTGCCGCTTTGATCGAAGAACAGCTCAAAAGAGTGGAAATGATGAAGGCACAGGGAGATTTCGTGGACTATGCAAATAAGGATAATATCATCATCGGCATTTGCGGAGGCGACGGCATCGGTCCCATCATCACCGGCGAAGCACAGAGAATGCTCGAATTCCTGCTGGCTGATGAAGTCGCAGCAGGCAAGATCAGCTTCAAGGTGATTGACGGCCTCACCATTGAAAACCGTGTCGAAAAGCTGAAAGCAATTCCCGATGATGTGCTGGCAGAGCTGAAAGCCTGCGATGTTATCCTCAAGGGCCCCACCACCACTCCGCAGAAGGGTGATGGCAGACCGAATATCGAAAGCGCCAATGTAGCAATGCGCAAGGAGCTCGATCTCTTCGCCAATGTTCGTCCTGTCAAAGTCCCCGAAAAGGGTATCGATTGGGTCATCTTCCGTGAGAATACCGAGGGCGGCTATGCCATCGGCTCCGAGGGCATCAATGTTACTGAGGATCTTGCCTTCGACTTTGTCGTAACCACCAAGCAGGGCAGCACCCGCATTGCCGAACTGGCTTATGACTATGCCAGGAAAAACGGCTATACAAGAGTTTCCCTTGTCACCAAGGCAAATGTTATCAAAACCACCGACGGCAATTTCCTGGAGGACTGCCACAAGGTCGCAGATAATTATCCCGAAATCACCACCGATGAATGGTATGCCGACATCATGACCGCCAAGCTGATTGACGAAAAACGCCGCAAGGATTTCCAGATCCTGCTGCTGCCCAATCTTTATGGCGATATCATCTCCGATGAGGCTGCCGAATTCCAGGGCGGCGTAGGCACCGCAGGTGCTGCCAACCTCGGCAAAAAATACGCCATGTTCGAGGCCATTCACGGCTCCGCACCCAGAATGATTGCCGAGGGCAGAGGCTGCTATGCCGACCCCTGCTCTATGCTCCGCGCCGCTGCCATGCTGCTTTCACATATCGGATATCAGGAAAAGAGTGATAAGCTCACCCGTGCTCTTGACATCTGCTCCTTCGAAGAAAAGAAGCTTACCATCACCGGCCGCAACACCGGCTGCACCTGTGAAGAATTCGGCAATTATGTCATGGAGACAATTAAGGGGCTGTAAAAATACCATTAAACAGAAACAACAAACCGATTCATCTTTCAAGATGAATCGGTTTTAATTTGCTTGTTATTTTTGATTCTTTGAATATGAATTCTTTTAATAGCCTATCTTCCACGGTGAATCCACCACGAAGATATTTTTATGCTGCGTGTTGTCATAATACCAGACCTTAAAGCTGCCCTGCAGGGCTGGGATTTGGGCGGGGATTTGCTCTGCTAATTGCGATTGGGGGATGACCAGCTGCGTTTTGCAGCGCTTTTTGGCAGCGGTATAGCTGACTTTCTTTGCCGGAATATCTTTGCCATTGCTTGAGAGCTCCTGCAGACCGAAATAGAGGTCTTGCGAGGTTTTGTTCTCGGCATAAATATTCAGGTACCAATCACCGTTTTCTTTTTGATGCAAGTCTTCGGCAATCAGCAAAAAGTCATCATTTTCGAACAGCAGTTTTTCTTCGAGAGCAAGCTTGCGGACAGGCGGAACGAAAGACTCATTGCCTGTGGGGAAAAAGCGGAAATCGACAAAGAAAAGATATTCCTCGACCAGCTCATCATCATTGAAGCCTGAAATACCGAAGCTGAGCTCCTCGGCAGCGGTGATGCCATATTCTGACAAATCTTCATATCGAAAAAGCATTGCAAGCTCGGTATATTCACCCGTATCAAGATAGAGCTCCCATGGAGCATCGATCATAAAGCCATTGACCGATTGGTCATAGGCCGAGAGCCAAAGATGGATTTTGTCGGTTTTGTTTTTGCCAACGAAATTGACAGCAATGCCTTCTGCCGTTTCGCTGACAGATTTAAGATAAAGATCACAATATTCATGCTCAATGAGCAGTTCATTTTCGATAATATATTCTGTTTTTCCTCCTGCATTTTGCTGCACATCATCAGCAGGCAGGTCAAAACAGCTGCAAAGACACAGCAAAAGCAGACTCAGCAGCACAAGAATCCTGAATTTCATAATAGTTCTCCTTGGCATAGGCATTCACATAATCACCATATGATTATACACATATATGATCAGGATTTCAAATCTTTTGACAGCATAAATGGGAATGGCATAGCCATTCCCATTTAAAAGCTTAATTATTCTACTTTGCGAAGCGGCAGATAGACGATGATTTCCGCACCGCCCGTCTCCTCGCTGTTGCGGGCAGTGATTTTGCCGCTGTGTTTTTCTATCGCTTCTTTGGAGATAGAAAGACCAAGACCATAATTGCCGCGCTTGCCTTTATAGAATCTTT
>JAFSIU010000040.1 GCA_017439615.1 Bacillota bacterium | reverse complement strand
TGCAATTCACGGCGGACTTCTTCTGGCTGCCATTGCCTTGATTGTCTATTGCCGCAAGCGCCGCTTGAGCTTTTTGCAGACAGCGGATATTCTGATGCCCGGTGTTTTGCTCGGTCAGGCGATAGGACGTTGGGGTAATTATTTCAATCAGGAGCTTTATGGTACTCCCACAGATCTTCCTTGGGCTATCACTATTGAAGGCGTCAAATATCATCCTGCTTTTCTTTATGAATCATTATGGAATTTTGCCATGATATTCGTTCTGCTGAAGCTGATGCAGCGCAAGCATCCCTATGGCGAGATTTTCGGCTGGTATTGGATTTTATATTCCATTTGCCGCTTCTTCCTCGAATTCATCAGGGTTGACAGAGTCGATCTTGACCTTTTCGGTCTTGTAATCCCCGGCAGTAGCCTGGTGTCTTTGATCTGTATCATATTCGGTATTGTATGGATCGCAGTTATTCGCAAAACCAGACCGTATATCGAGCTTCCCAAATAATACATTTTCTGTACAGCGTTCTCCGTAGGGAGAACGCTTTTTTGGTACCGAACTATTATATCACAAATCCTTTCATAAAGCAAATCATCCCTGCTTCAAAATTATCCCAAAAATGTTTTGTTTGGTTCGACTCATAAAACAACAGGTATATTTTTTTGAAAAAAGTGGAAAAATATCCCTTGAATTTGTTTTTAGGAGGAATATATGTTTTTGGGTACAGAATGGTTCAAGGTTCGCAGATTGCAGCAGCTGGAAATCATTTTAATTATGCTGGCGCTGGCAGTGGTATTATTTTTTAGTATATCGCTGAACAACAGTGCGCAGAACAATCTGACAGTAAGCTCTGAGCATTATGTCAACGGCTATTCATTGCAGGCAAAAGCAGCCTGCTTATATGATTTTGCAAATGACAAATTCCTTTATGAAGCTGCCGCATACAAGCAGCTTGCGCCTGCTTCCACTGGCAAATTGTTGACCGCATTGACAGCAGTCGGGATATGTGATCTGAATGAGGTTGTAACAATTGGTAAGGAAATCCATAAAGTTCCTGTTGATGCTTCACGTGCCTGGTTACGCGAGGGAGAAATCCTGACGATTCGGCAGCTGCTTTATGCAATGCTTTTGCCCTCGGGAAATGATGCTGCATATGCTCTTGCAGCCTTTTGCGGCAGAAAGCTCAGTGGGGATGCAGAGCTTGGCATTGTGCAGGCGACAGAGCTGTTCGTTCAGCAGATGAACAAAAATGCCTCTGCTTTGGGTGTTGTTGATTCCTGCTTTCTCACTCCTGATGGCTATGACCAGCCCGGACAATACAGCACCGCACATGATCTTGCCCTGATCGCCGCGGAATTCTGTCGTAACGAAGAGCTTATGCAGATAGTCAGCTGCTTTGAAAGCTGTGAATATTGGATAAGCGGCAGAGAAGCTATATATTATAATACCAATGACCTGCTCAATCCTGACAGCCCCTTTTTTACCCAAAATGCCTTGGGCTTAAAAACCGGTACGAGCAGCAATGCGGGCGCTTGTCTTGTAGGTGCCAAGGAAATCGGCGGAGAAATATATATAGCGGTTATCCTGGGCAGCAGGGAAGACGACCGCTATCGTGATTGCCTCACACTTTTTGATTATGCCCAAAAGCTATGCACTGAATAGTTTTCAGGAATGGGAATAGACCAAAGGAGCAAGAAATTGCTCCTTTTGATGTGTTGAATATTTTGATAAAGACAAATTATTTGATTTCTATCTCCACACCGATGGGGCAGTGGTCGGAGCCCATGATATGCTGCCATATCCAGGCATCCTTGACAAAAGGCTTCATTGCTTCATTGGCGAAGAAATAGTCAATTCTCCAGCCGACATTGCGGTCGCGTGCACGTGTTTTCATATCCCACCAGCTATATTGCTGCGGCTCCTGATTAAACATACGGAAGGTGTCATGAAAGCCCGCAGCCAAAAGCCTGTCGATCCAATCTCTTTCGCAGGGAAGGAAGCCTGTGTTTTTCTCATTCGATTTTGGGTTTGCCAGATCGATTTCCTTATGCGCGGTATTGACATCACCACATATGAGCAGTGGCTTTTGCTCAGCCTTTGCCCAATCCAGCACCGTTTCATAATATTCCATTTTGTAGGCAAGCCTTTCGGGACCCTGCCCACCATTCGGGAAATAGGAATTGAAAAGCAGAAAATCTCCGAAATCAAGCAGAATATCCCTGCCTTCGATGTCAAATTTTTCTATCCCCATACCACGGCGGATAGTCTTGAAGGGCAGACGGGTATATATAGCAGTACCGCTATATCCTTTGCGTTCTGCGGGGAAGAAAAAGCCTTCATATTCTCCAAAAGCCTTCATTTCTGCGGCGAGCTGATCCTCCTGTGCTTTTATCTCCTGCAGGCAATAAATATCGGCATCCATTTCCAACACTCTGTCGCGGAAACCTTTGTTAAAAGCGGCGCGCAGTCCGTTGACATTCCATGAAATGATTTTTACCATATTGATTAAAACTCCTCTTGTTCTTTCTCGAAATTGATCTGGCCAAGCTGCAGCAATCTTTCTGCTTCGTCAGCAGGCAGTTCGCCGACATTTTTGAGCTGCCTGGAGATTTTTCTGGTTTTGGCGGAGGCTTCATCAATGGATCGTGATGCCTCATTGAGCTTCTTCTGTGTTTTTTCTAACGCAAGACCGAATTGGTCGAAGCTGGTGCGAACTGCCTCCAGCAAATGCCAGACCTCCTGCGAACGCTGCTCAATGGCAAGTGTACGGAAGCCCATCTGCAGGCTGTTTAATATTGCAGTCAGCGTAGTTGGGCCGGCGATGGTCACGCGGAAATCATTTTGCAGCTGCTCGCATAATTCATAGTGTGCGAGAATTTCGGAATACAATCCCTCAACGGGCAGAAAAAGAATAGCAAAATCCGTGGTGAAGGGCGGCTCCAGATATTTGTCCCTGATATCCTTTGCTTCGGCCTTGATTCGTTTTTCCAATGCACGCATAGCAAGCTCTGCCGCTTCAATGTCGTTTTTGTCCCTTGCATCGAGCAATGCCTGATAATCTGCCAAAGGAAATTTGGAGTCGATGGGCAGCCAGACAGTGCTGTTATCCTTGCCGGGCAATTTGATGGCGAATTCCACTCTGTTGCCGGGTGCAGACGGCTTGGTGGCAACATTTTGTTCATATTGATTGGGTGCCAGAATCTGCTCCAGGAGATTGCCAAGCTGTATCTCTCCCCAGGTTCCTCTGACCTTGATATTGGAAAGCACTTTTTTCAAGTCTCCGACACCTGTGGCAAGTGCCTGCATTTCACC
>JAFSIU010000039.1 GCA_017439615.1 Bacillota bacterium | reverse complement strand
GGCCAGGGGGGATTGCGAACCCCTTCTGCCCCCTTGCAACCCCCAAACCCCCGTCAAACGCGTTTTGCCCGAGGCTGTTAGGGTTGCTTTCTTAAGCTGCTTCTTTTCAAACCAATTAATTTCTACATTCGTAAAATCGGCTTTTGCCGATTTTTAAACGGCACAACCCTTCTGGGTTGTGCCGTTTGTAACTGTCTTATGATGCCACGCCTTATGGGAGGCTTTTTTTATTCATACATTTGCGGTTCGCAAAAGGTAACAAGAATCATTTTGCCTGTTCTTCTTATATCACGGTCTACCCAAAGCTTATCATCAGTGCGTGTGCTCATATCAAGGAAAACATATTTTGATGCTTTGCATATCCTGTCATAAACATCAAGCAGCCTTATATTTTCCGGCAGCGTGGAGTCAGGCTTGATCTCCGTCAGTTTGATATTATGCTCCAGACAATATTCTCTGATGACTTCTGCACCGTCTGAAATATATTCTTCATTTTCTCTTGTGAAAAGCCATGGAAGCAATTCGGGTGCCATATCTTTATATCCTATTAGACCGAGTTTCATAATATCACCTGCCTTTTCTATTCAAAACTTGCTCTTTATAATTATAGCATTCATTTTTTTATACAATGCACTCTAATTGTGTGCAAATATATCATATTCAGGTGTCTAATATTTTGAATATTGCATTTATAATATTATTGGTGATAGAAATGAATGACAATTTTCCCAGATATTGGGAAGATATAGGATTTAATATTGCATATTATCGCAAAAAGAAAAAGCTGCGCCAGCAGGATCTGGCTGATATGAGTAATATCAGCAGAACTCATCTGCAAAGAATTGAGACAGGCCATTCTGCCTCATTGGATACTCTGTTTTGTATTGCTGAGGCCTTGGGAATAGAAGCCTATAAGCTGTTTATGTTTGATGATTGAGTGTTTGCTTATTATTGAAAATGTCCCTCTTATGGGGCATTTTCTTGTTTATAATATATTCAGGCAGGCAAGGTATTGCGATGACAATATGTGATACGGAAAATAGAAAATTATTTCAAAATTCGCTTGCCAAAAGAAAAAATGTTTTGTATAATAGTTTTATCGAACATATGTTCAGTAACTATTGTCGGAAACTTAAGGAGGATGCAAAATGTCTGAAAAAACAGATGCTCTGGCTCTGGCCTTACAACAAATCGAAAAGCAATTCGGCAAAGGTGCCGTAATGAAAATGGGTGAGGCTAACAGCAAATTGAATATAGAAGTTATCCCCACCGGCTCTTTGGCTTTGGATATTGCTTTGGGTGTCGGCGGTTTGCCCAAGGGCAGAATCGTTGAGATATATGGTCCTGAATCCTCCGGTAAAACTACTGTTGCTCTGCATGTTATCGCTGAGGCACAGAAAAAGGGCGGCATTGCTGCCTTCATTGATGCCGAGCATGCACTCGATCCCGTTTATGCCAAACGTTTGGGCGTTAATATTGAGGAAATGCTCATTGCTCAGCCTGATATGGGTGAACAGGCCTTGGAAATCGCTGAAGCCTTGGTCAGAAGCGGTGCGGTTGACATTGTTGTTATCGACTCTGTTGCAGCACTCGTCCCCAGAGCAGAGCTCGAAGGCGATATGGGCGAATTCCAGGTCGGCGCACAGGCTCGTCTGATGTCTCAGGCTCTGCGCAAGCTGACAGGCTCCATTTCCAAATCCAATGCCTGCGTTATCTTCATTAACCAGATCCGTGAAAAAGTAGGTGTGGTTTATGGCAATCCGGAAACAACCTCCGGCGGTCGTGCTTTGAAATTCTATTCCTCTGTACGCCTTGATGTCCGCAAAGGCGAAGCCATCAAACAAGGTGCTGATATTATCGGCAGCCGTACCAAGGTCAAAATTGTCAAGAACAAGGTTGCTCCTCCCTTCAAAACTGCAGAGTTCGATATTATGTATGGCACAGGCATTTCCCGCGAGGGCAGCATCCTTGACATAGCAGTTGAGATGAAGCTGGTACAAAAAGCAGGCGCATGGTTCTCCTATCAAGGTGAACGCATCGGTCAGGGCAGAGAAAATGCCAAGAGATTTTTGGCAGAAAACCCCGATGTCTTTGAAGAATTGGATCAGCAGATCAGAGCAATGGCAGCCGATTCCACAATGATCGAAGTCGGTGTCAGTGATGATTTTGACGGTGCAGATGAATAGCCGTCAGCCAAAAACTAAAAATCAGTTAATGAGCGCGGAGTCCTGCCGCGCTTATTGCTTTAGGCTGCTCAATCGCCGCAGCTACTCCGAATATGAGCTTCGCCAAAAGCTTAAGGAGAGAAAAGCTCCTGAGCAGGTGATAGAGCAGACAATTTCGAAATTGCGCGAAGAAGGCTTTGTCAATGATGCCAATCTTTGTGAGGCTGTCATACATTATCGCAGTGCTGTTACCAAGCATGGTTATTATTCGGTGAAACGCGAATTACAGCGCCGTGGTATAGATGCCGAAACAGCCGATGCGGTTCTGGCAGAAGAATATGATGAAGAAAAAGAGAATGCAGCAGCGCTTCTTTATCTGCAGAAGCAAATCCGCCGTCTGCATCTGGAAGAAGATGATGAACTCCCACGCGAAAAGCTTTTCGCCGCAATGGCAAGACGAGGTTTTTCATCTTCGGCAGTTGCTTTTGCATTTGAAAACCTCTCTGAAAAAGAATAGTTTTAAAAAAGCACTTTCAAGGTGCTTTTTATTTTTAAAGAAAAAAGAGAAAAATTGTATTTTTCTATTGACAGATAAGAAAAAATAGGTTAGTATAAAGTATCGCTTTAACAAATTAAAGTATTAAATTTATAAAAGATATTTAAAAAGGAGTGATTTTTTATGAAAGAGAAGGGAAACAAGGCTTGGGTTTTTGGTATTTTTTGGGTGATTTGCTTTGCTCTTGTCAATTATCCTATCGGAGCATGGGCAGGACAAAAGCTGACCCCTGTGATTCTGGGAATGCCTTTTTCTGTTTTTTATTTTTGGAGTGCTTATTCTTTGCTTGTCATTGCCGGTCTTTTGCTGGCATGGAAAGTCTTTAAGGATTAAACTATTATTTTGAGTAAGGAGTAAGAAAAATGGATAACTGGACTACTTTATTAATTATTTTTGCCTATTGTGCAATCGTTCTGGCGGTTGGTCTTATGACACGTTCCAAGGGACAGACCACTCTTGAATCATATTATGTCGGCGGCCGTTCCATCAAGCCTTTTGTTGCTTTCTTTACATATGTTGCAACCTTCCACAGCAGCTTTGCTTTTCTGGGTGCTGCAGGTCAGCTTTATACAAGCGGTATCAGCTTCTTTGCAACCTTCACCTCTTGTGTTGTCAGCCCCTTGATGATTT
>JAFSIU010000038.1 GCA_017439615.1 Bacillota bacterium | reverse complement strand
TAAAGCTCTTGCCGCTTCCCCCCTCCACTGAATACATTCCGTCATAGCTCCTCGGCGGTGCAGGACGTTCTGCGCTGATGACTGCTTGCTGACCGTTTTGGACAGAACTGTCTTTGTCTTCAAAGCCATCGAGAAACAGCTGTTCCTCCTGCTCGCCCCATTCTCCTGCATACCTGCCATAGCTATCTGTGTAATAGCCTGCCTGCTCACGAATCTTTTTCGCTTCATCTGCTGCAGCTTTCTTACCTGATTCATCACCTGCAGCATCGGCCTGCTCCCATCGGGCTGTGGCTTCCTCGATCCTTCGCTGATCTTCCTTGCTCAGTCTTTTCTTATCTTCGTCTGTTAATGCCATTTTCCTGCCTTCCTTTCTTTTTTGTTTCTGTAATATAATTTGAGTTGTCTGAATTAAGTAACATAAATTAAAGAGACAACTTTTGGTAACATAAACTGAATGGCGGCGTGTTTCACACGCCGCCATTCATATATCTTCACATATCTTCACATATCTCATTCTTACATCTTCATCAGACTGCCAAGCATATTCTTTGTCTGTCTTTCATCAGCCTGCGGAAGTGCTGCTTTTTCATCTTCCTTCTTCGCCTTCAAATCTGCGATAAGCTTGTTCTTGTTCATCAGATGCTTGTCGGGAATGCTTTCCAGATAGCTGATCGCATCGCTGATGATGCCCTTCTGGAAGAGATTATCCGCTGTCTGTACCTGCATCAGCTCACTCCAATAAGAAGATGCACCGATTTCCACATGCACATCCAAGGCATCATAATCTATGGCATTGAAATCCATTGTTTCTCTTCTTCTTTTGCCATCTTCGCCCTTCACCAGCACGGTACGCAATCCATATTCACAGCGGATGATATCCAGAATGATTCTTACCGCATCTTCCATGAATTGATAATAGCTTCTGCGTTGAATCTCCAGAGGTGCTGCTGTGGCCTGCTGTAAAGCGATAATCGCCGAGGCATTGTCCGGCTCGACATTACCAAGTGCTGCATCCGTCGCACCCAAAAATTCCTTTGTATAGGCGATGGTTTTTTCCACCAATTCCATTGCCTGCGAAGAAAAATCCGGCGCTCTGAAGGATGCTGCAATTGCTTCATTGGGATTGCCTATTACACCAATTGCGGCACCTACCTTGTTGGTCCAGCGATCGATCTTTGTTGCGTCATAAAATGTTTTGGGGAAGGCAAGCTTTTTCTGATGAATCATGAAAAGCGCCCACAAGGTGTTCACATAGATCTGATTCTGCACCGCACCCTGATTGATGAGTGCCTGACCGTGATAGCTGTTTTTCACCTTTTCCCAATTGACATAGCAAATGGGATAAAGCTCATAGCCTGTTTCGGTAGGCGGAACAATCATTGCTTCTCTTGTGCTTTCACAGAACATGATATGCCCCGTTTCCTTGTCCTTCCAAAGTTTCATCAAAACTGTGCAGAGCTCGGAATTCAGCTCATTTTCTTCATTGAAATAGAGCCTTTCATTATCAGGCATAATGCTCTCAATGTTTTCCATACCTCTTCTGGCAGCATATTCACGCACGCTCTCCAGACTTCTGCGGCGTACGATAATGATATAAGGCTGCTCCTGCACCGCCACAGAGCAGGGATTACCAAAGATAATATTTGTATTATCCACCAATTCTGCAGTGATCTCGCCACCTCCGAAGCCATTATCAATCTCTGTATCAAAGCGGAAGAACAATGCGCTGTCGCCATCGATTGCCGCATTGCGTAAAACATCACGGCTCAGATTTCTGATAGAACAGCGCTCAAAAACTCTTTCGGTCTCGCGGGTCAGCTTTTCATCATATTCATCATTCTCATTATAAAAAGAGCGTATATCTACACCAATATCATTACTGATGAGCACGGAAACCTCATAATCAACACAGCGCTTCAAAAAATTGAGCACAGGCTTTTCCAGATCGGGAGCATTCAGACCCTCCCACTGCTTGCCAAGATAAAAATTTTCATTTCTTTTAACTGTATCATAAAGGGAATGGGCTGTGTTATAAGCAACGCCCTTCTGATATTCATTCCAGATTTTTGCGACCATATTATTCAAGACTCATCTGCCCCCTCTCCGTTCCGTTATAGCGGAACATATTGTCATATTGCTTTTTCAATTTGTCATCCTCTTGGGGCGGCATATCCATCTGCACCTGCGGAGCTTCTTCCGCAGCCAAGCGGGAAAGCATAAGATAACTCAAAATCGCACCTGCCATAAAAGCCGCTAAATATAAAAAACCGAATACTAATGCTTCCATATTTTCTCTCCTTTATTTTTTTAAAATAATCCCCACCCTCAAGAATTGAGGGTGGGGCAATGGAACTCATAGCCTGATAGTTCAGGCAGCTCCGAAAATTTTAGGACAAAACAGCCTCTGCCACAGCAGAATTGAAGTAGCCTTCAAGATAAGCATAAGCCTTAACGGTTTTGCCTGCTGCAGAAACGGTAGTAGTGTAAATTTCTGCAGTGGGAGAATAACGGGGATCGGTGCCGTCAACAGTATATTTGATAACAGCAGCTGCAGTATCACAGGTGATTGCACCTGCCTTGGTAATTTTGGGAGTTGCAACAACAGTACCCTTACCCTCTGCAGTGTTCGCATCGACATAAATACCATCGCATTTCACACCGAAAACAAAGCAGTCATAATACTGTCTGCCTTCCAAAAGTGCACCGGAGATACCGGGGGGATCAATATGGATTCTGGTATCATTGAGCTTGACAGGTGCGGTAGCGGCATTCTTATGCACGATCATAAAGTTGACATTTGCAGGGAAGCGGCAGGAGGGTACCTTGATAACAGTCATATTATCATACATACCGACCATGCCCTTTGCCAGAGCTTTTTCAGCCAAGGAGGTTACCGCCATAAATTCATCGGAATGCTTGAGCAGCTTATATGCTTCGGCGGTGAGATAAAGTGTGCGGTCATTGGCAGGAACCTCCGCCTCATCCATCAAAAGAGTGCCTGCGGAAATACGCTCACAAATATTGGCAGTCGTCAAGGCTTCTGCATTGCCGACAATATTACCTGCCTGCTTGACAAGTGCGGAGAATACATAAGTATCCATGGTAGGAACAGCACGCTCGGCAATCTGCAGGGAAAGAATTTTGCCTGCTGCCTTGATGCCGTTCTGATCTTCATTATTGCCCTTGTCAACAGTAAGAGTGAAGCTCTTGTCCTGAGAAAGAGTCAGCTCCTGCACCATATCCTGCATTTCGGTAGGTTTGCCATAACGATTCATACCGCTTCTGACATAGTCGGTCATGGGAACAGTTATAGGTGTAGAGATCTTGACAGTTTTAACACCGGACCAGGAATAGTCATTGGAAAGTCTGCCGGTAACAAGGCTTTCCGCTACGAATTTGTTCTGAATTTGTTTTGCATAAGTAGAATGTAAATTAACAGTCATTTTTATTTTCCTTTCTGAATATAAAATATAATTAAATCAAAAAAAGAAGCTGATATGGTCGGTGCTCGTAAAACAGTTATTTTTATGCGCTAAACCCTGTATCAGATATTTGATGCAGGGTTTATTTGTTTAGAATATT
>JAFSIU010000037.1 GCA_017439615.1 Bacillota bacterium | reverse complement strand
GCATCCTTATCCTCGATATCAACGATAAGACGACCCTTGCGGTCGAACATCCATGCAACACAGCCTGTTTCGCCCAGGTTGCCGTTGTTGCGGGAGAAGATATAGCGGATCTCGCTGGCAATACGGTTGCGGTTATCGGTCATGATAGAGCAAAGAACTGCAACACCTGCGGGACCATAGCCCTCATAATTAAATTCTTCGATAGCGCTGGCTTCATTCATACCTGCGGCCTTTTCAATGCAGCGTTTGATGTTATCTGCAGGCATATTTGCAGCTTTGGCATTCTGGATAGCTAATTTCAGGCGGAAATTTCCATCCGGATCGGGGCCGCCCTGTCTGACGGCAACAATCATTTCTTTGGAAATCTTAGTAAAGATCTTGCCTCTTTCTTCATCGACTTTGGATTTTTTTCTTTTGATATTGGCCCATTTGGAATGTCCGGACATAAAATAACCTCCCTAATTGATATATAACTAAGTTATTATAGAATACTTTGCGAAATTTTGCAACCATAAATGCATAAGATTTTAATATATCCCGATAAAAAGGAGTTTTTATGTTCAAAAGACGAAAAAGACACAAACTGAAAGCTTTTCTTTTGCTCCTGCTGCTCTTGGTCGGGATATTCTTTGCTGTCTTTGAAAGGAAGGCGGTGCCTATCATTTTTGCCGAAGCACGCAATAGCGGACATTCTCTCGCTACCGATATTATTCAGCACAGTGTCAGGCAGAAATTCGCCGATACTGTTATTGCTTATGATGAGCTGATGCACATAGAAAAGGACAATGAAGGGAAAATAATACTGATTATGCCGAATTCCGCCCGCATCAATCAGACTGTTTCCGAGCTGACCGCTGATATTGACAAGGCACTGCAAACCCTGGAGCAAAAATCTGTTTACATTCCTTTGGGCATTGTTTCAGGCTCCAAAATGCTTGCAACAAAGGGTCCGCTGATCAAGGTGAATATACGCCCCATCGGCGCTGTGCATATCAATGTAAAGGATGAATTCACTTCCTCAGGCATCAATCAGAGCAGACACAGCATACGCCTGGAAATTGAAGTAAATATGACTATTGCCATTCCTTTTGATTCCGTAAGCTTTTCCGCTTCAAGCTCTGTTCTGCTTTGCGAGGGTATCATAGTCGGACCTGTGCCGCAGACATATCTGAATTTCGGCACAGACGGAAAAATCGGGGAAATCCCAAACAAAATAAACAATCATCAATAATGCAACTTTTTTCCGACAAAATAGTCTATATAAAATATTAAAACTTTGATATAAAATGCAGATTTTTGCCTTAAATATATTATGAGGCAAACTGAAATTTCTATGGAATAAAAACACAAAATATGATATACTACATTATTATGGTATATTATCGTTATTTTGCTTGAAAGAAAAGTTTTTTGATAAATGCTTTGGGAGGTAAGGATGGTTAAATTCAAAAGAAAAAAACGTGACAGAAGAACACTCGGCGGCGGACTGTTCGGCATTCTGATGGGTGTTTTCTTTCTCTGCATTTTTGCCGCTGTTTTCTTTGTCGGAACATGGGTTCTGGAAATCGCACAAACTGTGCCTGAATTCACTGAGACCAGCTTCGAGAATCAGCAGACAAGCTATATCTATGACAATGAAGGCAATATGTATTCCAATCTTTATGTCGGAGAGAACCGCACCACAGTGCATCTTGCCGAAATGCCTGAATATCTGATCGATGTTTTGGTTGCAACAGAGGACAAGCGTTTCTATGACCATATGGGCGTGGATATCATTCGTATCTTCGGTGCATTGCGCAGTAATATTTTGTCCGGCTCAATTGCTGAAGGTGCTTCCACCATCACTATGCAGGTCGCAAGAAACTCCATTCTCAATAATCAGGAAAAAGAGCTCACCCGTAAGGTGCAGGAGGCTTTGCTTGCACTGGAGATCGAAAGAGAATATTCCAAAGAAGAGATACTTGAGTTTTATCTCAACGAAGTTTATTTCGGACACGGCGTCAATGGCGTTCAGGCAGCAAGCCAGCTTTATTTCGGCAAGGATGTTCAGGATATCACTCTTTCCGAAGCTGCTATGCTGATCGGTCTTTTGCGCAATCCCGGTGACTTTTCGCCTTACAACAACTATGAAAATGCTATCGATGTCCGAGATGTTGCACTGAACAATCTCATCTCTTACAAGCCGGAATATGAAGAAGCGGCTCTTGCGGCAAAGCAAGAGGAGCTTACTATTCAATCAAGTTCCAAGGATATCGTTGTTTATGAATATCCTTGGTTCACAGATTATGTCATTACACAATTGGAAAAGATCATGGCTGATCTGGGATATTCCTCCCGTGCAATTTATGACGGAGGTTTCAGTATTTATACCACGCTTGATGCTGATATTCAGGCAAAAATGGAAGAGCTTTATGCCGATCCTGCCAATTTTCCCGAAAGCACCTCGGCAGATCTGATCGAAAGTGCTATGGTAGTAATGGATCCTTACAGCGGTGCTATCAAGGGTATTATCGGCGGTCGCGAACACACGGCAAAGCGCAGCTTCAACCGTGCAACAGATCTCCAAAGACAGCCCGGCTCCACTATCAAGCCTCTCGTTGTCTATACTCCTGCCTTGGAAATGGGCTATGGCACAGGCTCGGTTGTAATTGATGAAAAAACAACCTTCGGCAAGAACTGGACTCCCAGAAACTCCAACGGACGCTTCAACGGCCCGATGACAATGCGCAATGCAGTCAGAAGCTCCACAAATATTCCTGCAATCAAATTCCTTGAATTTGTAAGCATAGAAACCGCATGGGATTTCGGCAATGAAATCGGTCTTGGCTTACAGAAAGAAGATAAGGTTCTGCCGCTTGCCTTAGGCGGTCTGACAACAGGTGTTTCTCCCTTGCAGATGGCAACTGCTTTCAGCATTTTCCCCAGCATGGGTGTTTATTCCGGCAACTATGTCATTGAGAAAATCGTTGATAATTCCGGTGCCACAATTTATCAGCATGAAACAGAAAAGAAAGCTGTTATCAGTGAGGTCACTGCTTATCTTATGACTGATATGTTAGTTACCGTTACCCAGAGCGGTACAGGAACTGCAGCAAAAATGGATCGTCCCGTTGCCTCCAAAACAGGTACCACTTCCCTGCCCGACACTGCTGATTTCCGCAATAAAGACGGCAACCGCGATGCATGGTTTGCAGCATATACTCCCGAGCTGGTCGGTATTGTCTGGATGGGCTATGACACACTTTATGACTCTGAGGGCAATCCGCAATATCTGCCGCAGGTTTATGGCGGTAAATATCCGGCTCAGCTGTGGAAAAAGGTTATGGAATATGCTTTGGCGGATGCTCCTATTGTTGAATTCACTGATCCCGGCGGATGGGAATATGCTTCCATTGACAAGACAACAGGTCTTGCTGCAGGCGCAACAACCCCTCAGGAATATGTCATCACCGAAAAATATGCCAAAGGCACTGCACCCGAAGTTGAAAGCATGTATGAGGAGCTGCATATCTGCAAAGTCAGCGGCTTGCTCGCCTCCGGCATCTGCTCTGATTACACAGTCAAGATGAATTGCGTAAACAATCCTCTTGCCAAGGTCGAATATGACGAAGAAGGCAATATCATTCCCGATCCCACTATTCCTACCGAAACCTGCTCGACTTGCGTCAGCGGATATACCACAGGCGCATTCATCTGCACCAACCCCATGCACGGCGGAGTGCTTTATCTTGCCAATGTTGTACAGGAAGGTCAGGTAGGCGGCTGCCCTGCAGAAGAAATCAAATTCTTCTATTTTGAAGAAGGCACTGCACCTTCCACCTATTGCAATATTGCAGAGCATATGATCACCGATGCTCCTGTCGACCCGAATGCTCCTGTTGATCCTGATACTCCCGATCAGCCTGATGTTCCAGTCGATCCCGATATTCCCGATCAGCCAGACATTCCAGTTGATCCCGATACTCCCGATCAGCCTGTCGAGCCTGATACTCCCACAGAACCGGATGAGCCTTATATCCCTGATGATATAATCACCACCGATGATGTGTTCAAGCCCAGCGATCTGGTTGTCACGGTAAAAACCTCTGCCGAAGGCCCTTATGCTCAGCTTTCCTGGAATGGCAATGGCAATGACAGCAAGAGGACTCTCTATGCTATCATCAAGATCACAAACTCCATGCAGAAGGAAACTCTCACCACCTATGATACGGCTATCATAGACAGAGCTATCGAAGAAGGCAATACCTACACATATATGGTATATGCCACAAGACCTGATCTAGGCACGTCAAGCTCCTATACCGCAGGCTTCACCATCAGCCCGTGATAAAAGAACCAAATGCCACCGCATATGGTCAGTGCTCGTAAAACAGTTATTCTTATGAACTAAACCCTGCATCAGATATTCGATGCAGGGTTTATTTGTTTAGAATATT
>JAFSIU010000036.1 GCA_017439615.1 Bacillota bacterium | reverse complement strand
TGGTCAAAGGATGAAGGCTGCCGCTTTCAAAGCTGCGGCCGGGAAGAGAAATATCCAGCTTTTCATTGGCAAGCTTATATTCCAATGCAGCATTTGCTAAAGCCTTTTCTTTATTATTCAATTCCTGCTCCACAAAGGTGCGCAAAACATTGACTGCCTGTCCCAATTTAGGACGTTCCTCGGCGGAAACAGTGCCGAGCTGCTTGGAAATAAGGGTGATTTCGCCCTTCTTGCCAAGATATTTAACTCTTAATTCTTTGATGTCCTCCAGGGAAGCGGCTGCAGCAATATCCTGTTCTGCAACTGTCCTAAGAGCAGAAAGCTTCTCCAACATGATAAACCTCCAGAAATAAAATTATGATAAAGTCTGCTCACAAGCAACAGACTTAACCGCGACAGTATCGGAAAGCGACTGCTCATCAAGCTGTTTATAGCACATATAGACCTTTACGGAGCCTGTTTCAACAAAAAGCTTCCAAAAGGCTTCTGCCTGACTGTTCATAAAAACCCTCCCCACAAAAGCTTTTTAATACAGTTTATTTTGCTTTTGAGGATATTGTTTTTATTCCGCAGGCGGAGCAGTAAATTATTCCGCATTTTCCTTACTTTAGCGATGATAGATTATTATAACATAATTGTCAGCTTTAAGTAAACAAAAAATGCACTCTTTTTACCTATAAAATGCAATTTTGCTTAAAAGAAAAGCACTTTGACGGAGCAAAGTGCTTTTCATAATTTATAACCATGATGGGATATTACATCATACCTCCGCCCATAGCTGCTGCGGCTGCAGCAGCTGCGGCAGGATCATTTTCCTTGGGCAGATCACAAACGAGAGCCTCGGTGGTGAGCAGCATGGAAGCAACGGAAGCCGCATTCTGCAAAGCAGAACGAGTTACCTTGCAGGGATCAACGATGCCTGCTGCGAACAGATCTTCATAAACACCGGTAGCAGCATTGTAGCCAATACCCTTGGGTGCTTCCTTGACCTTTTCGACAACGACTGCACCTTCTTCGCCTGCATTATTGGCAATCTGACGAACAGGAGCCTCGAGAACTTTTTTGATGATATTGATACCGGTCTGAACATCGCCTTCTGCTTTCAAAGCGGCAACTGCGGGCTGAACTTCCAAAAGTGCAAGACCGCCGCCGGGGACGATACCTTCTTCAACAGCTGCCTTGGTAGCTGCCAAAGCATCTTCGATGCGGAGCTTCTTTTCCTTCAATTCGGTTTCGGTTGCAGCACCGACCTTGATAACAGCAACACCGCCTGCCAATTTTGCAAGGCGTTCCTGCAGCTTCTCTTTGTCGAATTCGGAAGTGGTTTCTTCCATTTGCATTCTGATTTGACCGACTCTTTCAGCGATAGCATCGGCATCACCTGCACCATCGATAATGGTGGTGTTATCCTTATTGACCTTTACCTGATGAGCACGGCCGAGCTCTGTCAATTGTGCGGTGTCAAGCTTGAGACCGATCTCCTCGGAAATAACAGTGCCGCCGGTGAGGATTGCGATATCCTGAAGCATAGCCTTGCGTCTGTCGCCAAAGCCGGGAGCCTTAACTGCAACACAGGTGAAGGTACCTCTGAGCTTGTTCAGAACGAGAGTGGTAAGAGCCTCGCCCTCAACATCCTCAGCAATGATGAGCAAAGCCTTGCCGCTTTGAACAACCTGTTCGAGCAAGGGCAAAATTTCCTGAATGGAGGAAATCTTCTTGTCGGTGATGAGGATGAAGGAATCATTGAGAACTGCTTCCATTTTGTCGGTATCGGTAACCATATAGGGAGAGCAGAAGCCACGGTCAAACTGCATACC
>JAFSIU010000035.1 GCA_017439615.1 Bacillota bacterium | reverse complement strand
GCTCAACAGCAGGCGAAAATTTGGTGAGGGAAATCGTATCCATCGCACCGGTAAGGCCATAGATGAAGACCTCTGCAATGGCACGAACAAGCGCTTCGACCACCACGACAGTGAAATTGAGAACTGCATAAAGCACCGGCATGGCGAGAATGAAACCGGTCAGCTGAGCGCAAAGCACGGCAAAGGAATAGAAGAAAATTGCGATGATGAGGAACTTTGCCAGATATCGCAGCAGAACTGCGATTTCAACATAGGGAGTCAGCAGCATACAGAAAAGCAGCCCAAGACCTGTGAGCAAAATGGGAATGACAAGCATAGTGAGACCGCTGAGATAATTGGTGATAAACAGGCTGCCGCGGGTAACGGGCAATGCATGCAGCATATAAGCACTCTTGCTCGACCAGAGATAAGAGAAGCTGCACATTGCGGCAAGGCAGCCGAAAAAGAAGCTTGCAAAGACCATCAAATCTTCATTGCGGACAACACCCTGCATAACATTGCGGTCAAATTCCGCATCATAAAAAGCGCCGTTCAGAACAACTGAATAAAGCAGGAAGAAGAATCCGAGAGGCAGCAGCCAGAAGCGCTGCATATTCTTTTTGAAGATGCCCCAATTAAAGCAGGATCTCTTTGACAGCATAGTTTTCACCTCCCAATTCATAAATGAAAATCTCTTCCAAGGTCAGCGGCAGCATATCATAGAAGGCAGGTTTTAATAAAGCCATTTTGTCCTCTATCTCCTCTGCGCTGCCTTTAACAATGAGGGTGTGCATTTTGCCCATAGAGCTGCGATGCATAATTTGCATATCGGACAAATCGGGCTCTTCGCCATTCCATGCGACCTGCAGCTTGATGATATTCTCCTGCAGCTCGTCGAGGCGGCGCTGCAGCATGATCTTACCCTTATTGATAACGCCTACTGTGTCGCAGACATCCTCGAGCTCGCGCAGATTATGCGAGGAAACCAGGACTGTAGTGCCATTGGAAGCAACATCTCCAAGGATTATGTTCCAGACCTGACGGCGCATCACGGGATCAAGGCCATCGACAGGCTCATCCAGCACCAAAATATCGGGGCAGCAGCTCATTGCCAGCCAAAAGGCTGATTGCTTCTGCATACCCTTGGAAAGACGGCGTATGGGTGTTTTCTCATTGATTTTGAAAATTGTTTTCAGCTTGTTATATCTCACCTCTGAAAAACGGGGATACATATCGCGATAGAAATTCTTCATATCACGCGTGGAGGCGGAAACAAAGCAATAAAGATCATCGGGAATGCAAACCATTCTTTCCTTCAGCACAGGGTTTTCATAAATTGGCTGACCGTTTACGGTAATGCTGCCGCTGTCAGGACGATAAACCCCCGTCAATGCACGGATAAGCGTGCTTTTGCCGCTGCCATTGGGCCCGACAAGGCCATAGACAGAGCCTTTTTTCACTTCTATACTGCAGTTATCAAGAGCCTTGAACCCGTCAAAGCTTTTTGACAATCCATTAATTTCAATCAATTTTTCTCCCTCCCTTTGATATGTTCGATAACCGTTTCGGCTTTAATGCCCATAAATGCCAATTCATCCAGCACTCCGTCCAATCGCTCCAAAAGAGCATGCAGATTAGCCTCATTCTGCTCCTGCTGTGCTTTGGCAAAGCTGCCCTTACCTGCTACGGAATAAATATAGCCTTCGGATTCGAGCTCGGCATAGGCGCGCTGAATTGTATTGGGATTGATGGTCAATTGCGCTGCCAGCTCTCTGACGGAGGGAAGCTTGTCGCCATCGGCGAGCATGCCGCTGATGATGAGCTTTTTCATTCCTTCTTTGATCTGCTCATAGATGGGACGGGAATCCTTATAATTGATATGGAGCATTAAATCACCTCCTTTTCTCTTTCTCTGTTATCTTCTGTTTCTTGACTTTTATTATTCAATATCCGTGGTCGGCATGCTGCCAGGTGCCTCCGTTTTCCCGCTGCATTATCCATAGCCAGTTTTTGTAGGTGCTGTTGGGATTCAATGAGCCATCACCGCCGGAAGCATCGACCTCAAATGATGATGTCAGCACAATTATCTCTGTGAGCTCATCTCCGTCTGCCAATTCTTTCATATAGGAGCGGCTTTTATCATCCCCTGCATAATCGATTTCCAAGAGCTTGCAGCCTGAGAAGCCCTTCTTGAAATAATCTATAGCAACGTGAATGGCATCCTGAAGCTCTTCATCGCTATAGATTTGTGAAGAATTTGTTCCTATGGTGACCATGCTGACATCTCCGCCGCAGGCGCATAAGCATAAAAGAAACAGGACAGACAAAAATATTGAAATTGCCTTTTTCATCTCACAGCTCCTTTCTCTCCTTCCCCTACAGGCGTCCCCGCAATGAAAGAGAATTTTCCTTACCGTATTAAGCGTACCAACTGTATTAATACGGTTAATACAGTTTTAACATACAGTGGCAGATTCTGTCAAGAAAAAAATATGCGGCAATTTGTGGAAAAACTGCGGCAGGGATAAACATCTTTTGAAAAAACTAAAAAGAAGTACCGCATTAAGGTCGGTGCTCGTAAAACAGTTATTTTTATGCACTAAACCCTGTATCAGATATTTGATGCAGGGTTTATTTGTTTAGAATATTGGTTTTGCTTCTGTAAAAATTTTTATAAAAGAGTCAAATTTGTATTTGTTTTTGC
>JAFSIU010000034.1 GCA_017439615.1 Bacillota bacterium | reverse complement strand
GCAAAAACAAATACAAATTTGACTCTTTTATAAAAATTTTTACAGAAGCAAAACCAATATTCTAAACAAATAAACCCTGCATCAAATATCTGATACAGGGTTTAGTGCATAAAAATAACTGTTTTACGAGCACCGACCTTATGGTCGCTTGCTTTTCCTTGCGGCCGCTTGGCACAGCTTTATGCCTGCTTGCAGCGCATTGACATTAGCTTTGAATATGGCTATAATATCTTTTAATGCTTTAATCAAAATTTTGAGGACAAAAAAAATGGCGATACAATTATCAGAGCATTTCAATTTCCGCAAGCTTTTGCGTTTTACAATGCCATCTATCTTTATGATGATATTCACATCCATCTATGGCGTGGTGGATGGTATTTTTGTGTCCAATTTTGTCGGCAAGACCGCTTTTGCCGCGGTCAATCTTATCATTCCTTTTTGTATGCTGTTGGGCTCTTTGGGTATGATGATAGGCACAGGCGGCAGTGCTTTGGTCGCCAAGCTGATGGGTGAAGGAAAGCAAAGGGAAGCGAACCGTGCTTTTTCACTGCTGATTTATTTTTCGCTTGTTTTTGGCATTGTGCTTTCTGTTCTTGGCTTTATCTTTGTCAGACCGATTTCCGAAATGCTTGGGGCAGAAGGGCAGATGCTCGAGGATTGTGTGCTTTATGGCAGGGTTTTGCTGCCTGCCACGGTCTTTTTCATTCTGCAGACAGAATTCCAGAGCTTTATGGTCGCAGCCGAAAAACCAAAATTCGGACTGGCGATAACTGTTGGCGCAGGGCTGACAAATATGCTGCTCGATTTTCTTTTCATTGCAGTTTTTGATTGGGACCTTGTGGGTGCTGCTCTTGCAACTGCCATCAGTCAGCTTGTCGGCGGCGGAATTCCTCTTTGCTGGTTCATTTTTTCAAAAAAATCTATGCTCAGACTCGGCAGAACGAATATCAATTGCAGATATTTACTGAAAGCCTGCACCAATGGCTCATCCGAAATGATGACCAATGTTTCAATGTCTCTGGTGAATATCCTTTATAACTGGCAGCTGCTTGAGATCGCGGGCGAAAACGGTGTTGCAGCCTATGGCGTTATTATGTATGTCAATTTCATTTTCGTGGCAGCCTTCATTGGCTATTCCATTGGCTGCGGCCCGATCATCAGCTATCATTATGGCGCACAAAATCACGATGAGCTGCAGAATCTTTATCGCAAGAGCCTGACTGTGATAAGTCTTTTCGGCATTGCGATGACGCTTTCTTCCATATTGCTGGCACATCCGCTTGCCTCGATATTCGTCAGCTATGACTTTGAGCTGATGGAGATGACCAAGCGTGGACTTATAATTTATTCCTTCTCCTTTATTTTTGCCGGATATAATATCTTTGGCTCGGCATTTTTCACTGCGCTGAATAACGGTCTTGTCTCGGCGGGGATTTCCTTCCTGCGCACCCTGCTCTTTCAGGTTATCGCCATTTTGATCCTGCCTGCTCTTTGGGGGCTTGATGGCATCTGGATGTCTATCAATGCTGCAGAGGGCGCAGCACTTATGGTAACGATATGCTGTTTCATTTTCTTCCGCCGCCGTTATCATTATTAATATCCTCTTTATGACACCTTTCCTGTGCTATATTAAGCGCAGAGGAGGGATGAATATGCTGCCATTCAAAAAAGCTGCCGATTTTGCCGACCTGCAGAAATATCTGCAGCACAGCGAGCAGGAGGCGATAGTGCAATGCCTGACGGATTTATATGAGAAAAACGGCAGTCTGCAGAAAAACCGCTATTATAAGGCGATCGCCTCTTCCGAGGCGCACGGAGGCTGTCTGCTCATCATTGAGGATAATATGAATTGCTGCTGGTTTCCGCGCCAGCTTTTCAAAATCGTTTTCGATCCATATTCTGTCCTGAGCGCATAGCAGGTCATTGTAGCAAATAAGAAAAACACAGCCGCAGGCTTTCAAAGCCTGCGGCTGTGTTTTTCATTGCACGATATCTTTATACTTTGTTTCATCAAGCCCCGAAAAATCGAGAGAATTATAGCCGTTGATGTTTTCATATTTAACACTGAAGCAAGATATCTGATGCGGAGTCTTTGCATCCAGGCTGCGCTCGGTGATCGTGCCGCTGATGCTCCGCAGATAACCGCCTTGGTCAATCAGCATGACAAATTGCGGCGCAGGCAAGAATTCGAAGCTTGCCTCATCTGCATAGCCATATTTCTCGGCAAGATATTCATAATATTTTTCTCCGTCAAGCACAAATCGCAGCTCCTTGCCATCGGCGGTCTCAAGCTCGCTTTGTTCTGCCACAGCCTTTTCAGGAAAATCATATAAGAGATTGAGTGCCGCCTGCAAAATTGCCTCATCATTCATCGCTTGTCGGCGTGTATCGTCTGCAGGATAGCTGTATCCGCCGCGTATATAATTTTTCATTATCTCCACATCATCAATGGTCATAGTGATTATGGCTTCGGGCTTGCCCTGATTGATGAAATATTCTGCCACGGTTTTGCTTGCGGAAATCGTCTTTTCATCAGCCTTGCCGTCAAAGAAGGATTCATTGGTCTGGCTATATTCGCTTCGGAAGGATTGCGACTGCTGCAATTTTTCCACCGCGGCAAGATAGCGGGCATAGGGAGAGTCTGTTCCGCAGGCTGCCATCGGCAGACAAACAGAGAGCAAAACGAGAAAAACAGCAATGTGTCTTATGAAAAGGTTTTTCATTTCAAACACTCCCATATAATAATTAAACACGAGCATAATAGCGACAAAGAAAATATGTATTTATAATTTAATTATATTGAAAAGCATAATATCTGTCAATATAGCTAAAAAAGAGCGACTCTTCTGAGAAAAGTCGCTCTTTTGGTATAAACTCATTCTTCTATGAATTCTGCAATATCTTCTAGTCGGCAATGCAGAATTGTGCAAAGAGTGTTCAGGGTATATGTGCTGACATTTTCATTCTTGCGCAAGCGGTCAAGCTGTCCGCTGCTGATATTATAATCCTTTATCAGCTTATATTGTGAGATGCCGCGCTGCTTCATTGTTTTCCACAGCTTATCAAATACTATCATATCCGCCTCCGCATATTTATAGAGCTATCCTGAAAGCTATTTTATTTCCTGCTCCAAGTTGCGGAAGAGCTCAGAATTGAAAAAGTCCTCAATGCTGATCTCCAAGCCGTCGCAAAGCTTTTTGATGGTTGACACAGTGGCGCTGTTATTTCGGCCGCTGATAATATTATTTACGGTTGATTGTGTAATGCCGCTTATGGAGCAGAGCTTATTTACGGAGATTTTGCGTTCATCGCATAGTTCCAAGATACGCAGTTTCACTGCCTCGCCTATATTCATTGCTTCACCTCTTTTTCTTTGAGAATAAGTAATTTTTGTTACAAAACTTAACTCTTTTGGGTTAAAATAACTCAAAAGGGTTGGTGTTATTCTGTGAGCAGCTGTTTTTTATTGGCCATTCCGATGTGTCAGAAGATATTAGGAAGAAGCTATATCAAGAAGTAGAAAGACATATAACAGAATATGGAGTAAATGAGTTTTATGTTGGTCATTACGGAGCGTTTGACTCTATGGCAGCAAAAGCGATTGCGGTATTGAAGAGTGATTATCCGCATATTCGTCTTTATATGCTTTTGCCTTATCATACTTCCGTTCAGACGGTTTTTGTGCCTGAGTTTTTCGACGGTGCATTTTATCCTTTTGAAACAGCGCCCATACCTAAATATGCGATTATAAAAGCAAATAAATTTATGATCGATTATTGTGACTATCTGATTGCCTATGTGCAATATATCGGGAAGGCAAGAGATTTTTTGGAATATGCCCGCAGACGCGAACTAAGACAAGAGCTCCACATCGTTAATCTCGGTGATGAATAGAGGCATTATTGTTTTTTGATAAACAATAATGCCTCTTCACTTGACATTCGGGCTGAAAGAGCATAAAATTATTCTATTACAGATGAATCAAAAATTTTGTTATATCAATTTCATTTCGGAGGCATTTGCTATGAAAGAAAAAAAGACATTTTATATCACTACCCCCATTTATTATCCTTCCGGCTCACCGCATATCGGACATGCCTACACCACTGTTGCTGCCGATACCATGACCCGCTACAAGAAAATGCGCGGCTATGATGCCAGATTTTTGACCGGCACCGATGAGCACGGACAAAAGATTCAGCGCAAGGCTGCCTCCGAGGGCAAAACTCCCATTGAATATATCGACCCTATCGTTGATGTTTTCAAAAATCTCTGGAAAACTCTGATGATCGATTACAGCGATTTCATTCGCACCACCGAGCCCCGTCATATCAAGGGCGTACAGCAGATCTTCCAGACCATTTATGAAAAGGGAGATATTTATAAGTCCGAATACGAAGGCTGGTATTGCACTCCCTGTGAAACCTTCTTCACCGAGCGCCAGCTCGAAGAAGGCGGTCTTTGCCCCGATTGCCACCGCCCTGTCGAAAAGATGAAGGAAGAAAGCTATTTCTTCAGAATGAGCAAATATGCCGACCAATGGCTGAAATTTGTGGAAGAAAATCCCGATTTCATTCAGCCCGAAAGCCGCCGCAATGAGATGATCAATTTCGTCAAACAGGGCTTGGAGGATCTTTGCGTCAGCCGTACCTCTTTTGACTGGGGTATCCCGATCACCATTGCTCCCAAGCATGTTATTTATGTCTGGTTTGATGCACTTTCCAATTATATCACCGCACTTGGCTATGGCTCTGATAATGATGAGCTGATGCAGAAATATTGGCCCGCCGATATTCATCTTGTCGGCAAGGACATCATCCGCTTTCATACCATCATCTGGCCCATTATGTTGATGGCTGCAGGTCTGCCTCTGCCCAAAAAGGTCATCGGTCATGGCTGGATTCTGGTCGGCGATGGCAAAATGAGCAAATCCATGGGCAATGTCATTGACCCTGTGGTTCTCGTTGATAAATATGGCGTGGATTCCATTCGCTATTTCCTGCTGCGTGAGCTGCCCTATGGTCTGGATGCAAACTATTCCGAGGAGGCACTTGTCAACCGCATCAATATCGACCTTGCCAATGACTATGGCAATTTGCTTTCCCGCACCACCGCCATGCTGCAAAAATTCCAGGGCGGCATCGTGAAGGCTCCTGTGACCACCGATGATATCGATGATGCCCTGCTTGCTCTGATGGAAGAAACACCTGCCGCAGTTGAAGCCTGCTTCGATGATATGAAATTCTCTGACGGACTTGCAGCTCTCTGGAAGCTGGTCGCTGCAGCCAATAAATATATCGATGAGGCTGCTCCCTGGGCATTGAATAAGGCAGGTAATTTTGACCGCCTTTCCACTGTTATGTATAATCTCTGCGAGGTCATTCGTCAGGTTACCATTTTGCTTGCTCCTGTTATGCCCACCATTCCCGCAAAGGTCTGGCAGCAGCTCGGTATTTCCGAAATGGCAGAATATCACACATGGGAAAGCCTCAAGGAATATACCTTCCCCGTTGATGTGCAGATCGCACGCGGCGAGCCTCTCTTCCCCAGAATCGATCTTGCAAGCCTCATCATTGAGGAAAAGCCTGTGGTCGAAGAGGTCAAGGAACCCGAATATGAACCCATCAAGGAAGAAATCTCCATTGATGATTTTGCCAAAGTTGACTTGCGTACTGCAACAGTTCTTGCCTGCGAAAAGGTTCCCAAGAGCAGCAAGCTCCTCAAATTCCGTCTCAAAGTCGGTGCAGAGGAAAGAACCGTTGTTTCCGGTGTTGCCAAGCATTATGAGCCCGAGCAGCTGGTCGGCAAGAATATGGTGCTTATCGCCAATCTGAAGCCCGTTACCATTTTCGGTATCGAATCTCAGGGTATGCTGCTTTATGCAGAGCTTGACGGCAAGCTCGAAGCCATTGAGGCTCCCACCGTTAAGGGCGGCGCAACCGTAAAATAATGCGATTTACCGCAGGATCCCCTGCGGTAAATTCAATTCAAGGAGAAAGAAAAATGTCGCATAGCTTTTTTGCCTATATTGCCAGATTGAAGCATATCGGACGCTGGTCGCTTATGCGTTGCTCCGTACCCGAAAATGTGGCGGAGCACAGCCTGCAGACCTCAATGATCGCGCAGGCTTTGGCTCTCATTGGCAACAGATATTTCGGCGGCACTCTCAATGCCGACCGCATTGCTTCGATCGCGCTTTATCACGATGCTTCCGAGGTTATCACAGGTGATCTGCCCACACCGATCAAATATTATAATCCCGAAATCAAGCATTCCTATGGCGAGATCGAAAATATCGCCAATGAAAAGCTGCTTTCGATGCTGCCCAAGGAATTGCAGGCGGATTATCGCGCTCTGCTTTTTCCGGAAAATGATTATGAAAAAGTGTTGGTGAAGGCAGCGGATAAAATTTGCGCTTATTTCAAGTGTCTCGAAGAGCAAAAAAGCGGCAACGGCGAGTTTCGTATGGCTGCCGAAAATACCTTGCAGCAGATAGAACAATTCTATTATTTGCCCGAAGTCAAATTCTTTATGGAAAATTTCTCGGAAGGCTTCAAGTTGACGCTGGACGAATTGAAATAATATTTTTTGGAGGAAAATCAAATGAATCAGAAAAAACTTCCGCTTTCCAAGGAAGCCCTTGAGGCTTTGAGAGAGGAATATGGCACACCCTTTCATCTTTATGTAGAGCAGGATATCAGAGAAAATGTCCGCCGCTTCCAGAAGGCTTTTGCTTGGGCACCTTCCTTTTATGAATATTTTGCCGTGAAGGCTCTGCCCAATCCCTATATTATGAAAATTTTGAAGGAGGAGGGCTGCGGTGCCGATTGCAGCTCCATGGCAGAGCTGATTTTGAGCGAAAAGGTCGGTCTTTCCGGCTCGCAGATCTGCTTTACCTCGAATGACACTCCCGTCGTTGAATTCCAAAAGGCTTTTGAGCTGGATGCCATAATCAATCTTGATGATATCACCCATCTCGAATATCTCAAAAAGAATGTCGGTCTGCCCTCCGTCATCTCCTTCCGCTATAATCCCGGCCCCATGCGCGGCGGCGGCAATGACATCATCGGTCAGCCCGAGCAGGCAAAATACGGTCTCACCAAGGCACAGATGTTTGAGGGCTTCAAAAAAGCTCAGGAAATGGGTGTTACCCGCTTTGGTCTGCACACTATGATCGTTTCCAATGAGCTGAACGTCTGCTATCTTGTCGGAACTGCCACCATGATGTTCGAGTTGGCACGTGAG
>JAFSIU010000033.1 GCA_017439615.1 Bacillota bacterium | reverse complement strand
TGTCATCGTCTTTGCTGAAGCCATTGAGGCAGTTGAACATTCTTTCAATATTGGAGCATTTTTCGCCGACATAGAGATACTGGTCACGGGTGAGAGAAATGCCCATAACGAAATTGTTCATGTCGCAGATACCCTGAGTACCGAACGCATTATTGGTAGGAGCATTGCAGAAGCCACCGAGATCGCGGATAACGTTGCCGTCCATAGCGGTTGCAGATGCACCATAGAGGTGGCAAGCGCCACGGGTGGAAAAAGCAAAGGTATTGACCATCATCTGAGGCAGCATAACATTATAAGACTGATTCTTTACATGAGGTGCAATCTTTTCAGCTTCAGCGCCAAGCTGTTTTGCAGCATAACCGGGACCTTTTGCAAACCATGCATAAATCTTGTTATCCTTCTGTTTGTAAATAACATTCTTCATAAATTTGCCAATTTCTTCGGAATTACCCCATTCAAGCTTGATACCATCGATATCAGAAGCTTTGATAATGCCCTTTTCATAGCATTCACAGGCGAGACCAAGGATGCCGCCCATGGAGAGCTGGTCAATGCCGTCTCTTTCTGCAATATCCATCAGGTGTGCGAAATCGCCCATGGTTTCCATCAAAAGACCGCTGCCCAGAACACCGGTTTCGAGCTCGGGACCTTCGGTGTAGACACCTTTATATTTGCCTTCACGGACAACGCCGGCTTTCATGCAATAAACGGGACAAGCCCAGCAGGAACGATGGCGTACCCAGAAATTGTTGACACAGGCAGCAGAACCAATTTTATCATCGTGGGGGTTCTTGCCTCTGCTCCAGTTTTTAACATCCAGCATACCGTCCATAGAGGTCAAAAGACCTGCGGTACCGAAACGACGACGGCTCCAGACACCGGGAACTGCCTGCATCTTGTTGACAGCAGAATCGATTTGCTCACGCAGACCTGCGGGATTTGCAATCGGAACGGGCTTGTTGCCGCGAACAACTATTCCTTTAAGTTTTTTAGATCCCATAACAGCGCCAACGCCGCTTCTGGAGCAGGAGCGACCTGCTTCATTCATAATGCAAGCGATGCGGACGAGATTTTCACCGGCAGGGCCGACGCAGGTATTTTTCCATTCGGGCCCAAATTCAGTCTGAATTGCTTCTTCAAATTCGGTGGTTTCCATACCCCAATATTTGCTGCCATCAATGAGCTTGACTTCATCATTGTCAATGTAGAGCACCTTGGGAGTGTCGGAATTGCCGGTAACATAAATCAAGTCGTAGCCTGCCCATTTAACTGTGGGAGCAAATTTTCCACCGCCGGAAGAATAAGCAACAGTATTGCCGTTTTCACCGAAGGGAGAATTCTTGGCCTGAGTGAGAGCACTCTTGCAAACGATTTCAACACGGGAAGCAGAACAGGGAATGCCAACGCCTGCTTCGGGGCCGGGGATGATGATAAGAGGATTTTCGGGACCCAAAGGATCAGCACCTGGGTTGTCCTTCAAAGCTTCCCAGAGCATTTTGATACCCAAAGCTCTGCCGCCCAAATACTCTTCAACATATTGCATATGTTCATCAGTTATATCAATTTTGCCGGTTGTCATATCAACCTTGATCATTTTATTCCAATAGCCGCCAAATTGAGTTGCCATAATAAATTACCTCCTTTTCACTGTAAAATATTAAACTACACTGTACAGGAATTCATAAACATCTTCTGCGATTTCGCGAGGCTTACGTGCATAGCCAACAGTGGAATGCATTTTGCCGAGTATCTGCAGAACGTTTTCGGGGCAATAGGTAACGCAAACGGGATTGCCATCGCAAAGGTCGCACATACCGACAACCTGATCGCCCTCATTGGATAGACGAAGACAACCGGTACGGGATTCTTCGCAAGCTTCAATGCAAAGACCGCAAACGGTGCATTTGTCATGGTCAATAAGGATTGCGCCGGTGGTTTCATGGATGGAAATAGCACCAACCT
>JAFSIU010000032.1 GCA_017439615.1 Bacillota bacterium | reverse complement strand
TGCACGGAGCAGACAACACTTTTGGCGCGCTTTATTTTTGGGCGCCCTCTATGGTTTACAGCGCATATCACGAGTCACTGACCAAGCTTTGCACCATTGGCGATCATATTTTTGCCACAGATGAAAAATAGGAGCTAAAAAGCAAGCAGTGTTGCTGCTTGCGTTTTGTATTTTTTTTGTATATTCATGAAATAGGCAGCATTTTTGCAACAAAGAGTTAATATTTATGGTATAATATTTTTGTAGACATCATATGCAGAATATTATGAAAGGAGGATGACATATGGGTCATATGCCTGCATTTTTAGCAGACTTAGCATTATTATTGGTGGTAGCAGGGATCACAACGCTGCTTTGCAAAAAAATCAATCAGCCTGTCGTCATCGGTTATATTGTCGCAGGCGTTCTTATCGGCCCTGTTATCGATTTTCTTCCCAGCATTACTGATACCTCGAATATCACTATCTGGGCTGACATCGGTGTTATCTTCCTGATGTTTTCTCTTGGTCTTGAATTCAGCCTGCATAAGCTTGCAAAGGTCGGCTCCACTGCCATCACAGCTGCCGCAATCGCTTTGATCGGTATGCTCTCTGTTGGTATACTCATCGGCGGTGCTTTGGGCTGGAGTATGATGAACAGGATATTTCTTGGCGGTATGCTTGCTATGAGCTCCACCACCATTATCATCAAGACCTTTGATGATATGCATTTGCGCGGCAAAAAATGGACGGAATCCGTTTTCGCCGTTCTTGTTATCGAAGACGTTGTAGCAGTCTTTATGATGATTATTCTCTCCACCATTTCCGTCAGCCAGAATATTGCGGGTGGAGAATTGGTGATGAGCATTGCCAAGCTGCTGTTCTATCTCGCACTGTGGCTCATTCTCGGCATTTTCCTGCTGCCTACCTTCCTGAAAAAAGTCAAGAACCTGATGAATGACGAAACCCTGCTGGTGGTTTCACTTGGCATTTGCTTCGGTATGGTCTGGCTGGCTGATGCCCTTGGTTTTTCCACCGCTCTTGGTGCATTCCTGGCAGGCTCCATTCTGGCAGGAACGATCCATGCCGAAAGAGTCGAGCATCTGGTCAAACCCTGCAAGGACTTGTTCGGTGCAGTTTTCTTTGTTTCAGTCGGTATTATAATCAATCCGGCAATGCTGATCGAATATATCGGTCCTATTTTGCTGATCACGCTTGCTGTTATGATCGGCCGTGTGCTTATCATCACTGTCGGTATGCTTGTTGCCGGTCAGAATCTCAGCGATTCCGTACATAGTGCGATGTCGTTGGCACAAATCGGTGAATTCTCCTTCATTATCGCAAATCTAGGTCTTACCCTGGGTGTTACAGGCGATTTTCTTTATCCTATCATTGTTGCGGTTTCTGTCATCACAACACTTACCACACCTTATTTCATTAAGGCAGCAGATAAGGGTGTTGCATTGGTAACACGATTGATGCCGCAAAAGCTGCTGAATGCCATCGAAAGATACGGTGAGTCAAAATCCCGTGTCAAGGCTGATGGCGAGCATATCTGGAAAGAGTATCTCAAGGGCTATTTCTCCACCTTCCTGATTTATGGGGTTCTGATCCTTGGAATCATCGAGCTTGGTATTTCCTTGCTTTTGCCTTGGCTCAGCGGTGTGATTGAGCCGAATATAGCCAAAATAGCAACAATAGCAGTGATTGTGCTCTTTGTTTCTCCCTTCCTGCCTCCGATGCTTTATTTCCGCAATCGCTATTTTACATCTCTTTGGCTGGAAAAATTTGCAAACCGTTTGCCACTGATGGCTTTATTGGTACTGCGTTCTGCGGTAACTGTAATCCTGTTGGTTATGCCTGTTCTGCGTCTTTATAATCTGCCTGCTGCCCCTGTTTTGCTGATCACATTGGTGCTTGCTTATTTTATTTCCCGTTCCGATTGGCTGATTGGACAATATCTGCAGATTCAGGCACGATTTATGACCAATTTCAATGAAAGACATCTGCATGAAATGGAAATTGCCAAATCAGCACCCTCGCATGCATGGCTTGATGAGCAGCTTTCTGTTCAGGAATTTGTCTGCGATGAGGACAGCAAAGCCATTAATATCCCGCTTTATGAGCTTGGCTGGGGCAAAAATCTGCATGTTACACTGCTGAAAATTCTACGCAATGGCAAAGCTGTTAATATCCCTGATGGCAGCGAGCGTCTGATGGTAGGAGACAGCTTTTTCATCATGGCAGACAAACGCCAGCTCGAAAACTTCATAAAGGTAGCTGAGCTTCGCAAATGGGCACAGCCTGTCGAAGGCAATATGTGCACTCTGCGCGAATTCATTGCCGAGCGTCAGGGCGAAAATGCAACCGATCAGATTTTCTGTATGGCGGTCAATCTTGACAAAAGCCTGCATAATCTCATCGGCAAATCCATCAAGGATTCAGGCATCAAGGAAATGTGGAATTGTATGCTGGTGGGATTGGAAAGAGATTATTACCCCATCATTTATCCCAATCCAAATATGCTGCTGAAGGAAAAAGACCTGCTTTGGCTTTTGGGCGGGCAGAGCATGGCAAGCCGTCTCATCAAGGGCAATGTAATTGCCGCAGCCGATGAAGAGCCTGCTGTCGCAGAGGCATAGAAGCAATTACAGATATATTGGGCAAAGAATAAATATGATGCGGCTGCTCTTGCAAGAGCAGCCGCATTGTGTTAAAATCCAAGCAGACAAATTAACATTTTGGAGGCATTATGCTTTTTGATACACACACTCATCTGAATGATGACAAGCTTTTTTCTCAGGCCGAGCAATATATCTCTCAGGCAAAGGCAGCGGGTGTGCTGCGCGTTGCGGATATCGGCTGCGACAGACCCTCTTCGGTGCGTTCTCTGGAGCTTGCGGCAAGATTTCCCGATTTTGTCAGCGCGGTGGTCGGCTATCACCCTTATGATGCGGACAAGGTCGACGATGCAGCGTGCGAGGAGCTGCTCGAATGGGGAAAAAGAGCCGATGTCGTGGCAATTGGCGAGATCGGTCTTGATTATTATCGTGATATCAATCCCAAAAAAGTTCAGTATGAGGCTTTTATTCGTCAGCTTGAGGTCGCACAGATGCTGAAAACACCTGTTGTCATACATGACCGTGATGCACATGGGGATATTATGGATATTCTGCGCGCTCATCGCGGCGGACTTTACGGAGGCATCATTCATTGCTTCTCCGGCAGCAAGGAAATGGCGCGTATCTGTCTTGATATGGGCTTTGATATCGCTTTTGGCGGTGCGCTGACTTTTCAGAATGCTCGTAATCTGCTTGAAGTTTGCGCCTATGTGCCGATGGAGAATATGCTGACTGAAACGGATTGTCCTTATCTCACACCGCATCCTCATCGAGGCAAAACAAATGAGCCTGCTTTTGTTGCTTATGTTGCAGAGAGAATTGCCTCCATCAAGGGCTTGCCCTTTGATGAGGTCGCACAAATCACTTATGCAAATGCCCTGCGTGTTTACGGTTTGAATAAATAAAACGGAGAGAAAAATGGTTTTAACTCAACAGGAATTGATAAGAAAATACGGCATTTCCGCCAAAAAAGCACTGGGACAGAATTTCCTTTGTGATGAGGGCATCACTTCTGCTATTGCTGATGCTCTTCAGGCAGGGGAGGATGAGCTGGTCTTTGAAATTGGCCCCGGTCTGGGTGCTCTGACCTGTCATTTGGCAGGCGGCTGTGCTCATTATGCGGCAATTGAGCTAGATTCTTCCCTGATCCCGATTCTGCGCGGTGAATATGCCACCGCCCCCAATACCTATATCATTCAGGCGGATGCTCTGAAATTCGATTTTGATGCTTATGCCGCAGAGGCAGGCTTTGCAAGCTACAAAATAATCGGCAATCTGCCCTATTATATCACTACTCCCATCATCATGCATATTCTGGAGAATTGCCGCAATTGGCATTCGCTTGTTTTTATGATGCAAAAGGAGGTTGCTGAGCGTCTTGCATCTGCCTGCGGCGGTGCGGATTGCGGTGCCATAACTTATGCCGTCAGCTATCGTGCCGACTGCCAACAGGTGCTTGAGGTTCCGCCCACAGCCTTTATCCCTCGTCCCGAGGTCGATTCCGCCGTGCTGCGTTTTGAGAGAAAACCCGAGCCGCCTGTGCAAACAGATGATGAGGAATTCCTTTTCCGCGTCATCAAGGCAGGCTTTGCCCAAAGAAGAAAAACCCTGCTGAACAGCCTCGCCAACAGCGGCATCGCTGAAAAGCAGAAGATAAGAGATGCATTTTCTGCCTGTGATATCGATGAAAAAAGACGCGGCGAAACTCTCACTCTCGAAGAATATAATGCTCTCGCCAATGCATTGAAATAAAAAATAAGACCTTTCTCCCACAGAGTTG
>JAFSIU010000031.1 GCA_017439615.1 Bacillota bacterium | reverse complement strand
ATATTATACCAATTTTCGCCGATTTTCAGATCCGCAAGCAGCGGTACTGCCAATTCTGCAGCCTCCTGCATGGTGTTTTTCAGCAAGTCTGCAAGAATTTGCAGCTCTTCGGGGCAGACATCAAGTATCAATTCATCGTGTACCTGCAAGAGCAGCTTGGAACGCAGTTGCTTTTCTTGCATTGCCTTTGCGAGTCTGAGCATTGCGATTTTCATAATATCCGCAGCGCTGCCCTGAATGGGGGTATTGATAGCCATTCTTTCGGCAAAGGAACGGATATTGAAATTTGAGGAGCGCAGCTCCGGAAGATAGCGGCGGCGTCCGTAAATGGTTTCGACATAGCCCTTTTCTTTGGCATCGGCAATGGTTTTTTGCTGATATTTCTTGACGAGGGGATAGCGCTCGAAATATTTTTCGATATATTCATGTGCTTCCTTGCGGCTGATGCCGAGATCTCGTCCAAGGCCATAATCGCTGATGCCATAGACAATGCCGAAGTTGACAGCCTTTGCCTTGCGGCGCAGGTCGGGAGTCATTTCTTCGGCGCTTACACCGAAAACCTCCATGGCGGTGCGGGTGTGAATATCCTCATTGTTGCGGAAGGCGTGAATCAGCTTTTCATCACCTGAGATATGCGCCAGCACGCGCAGCTCGATCTGATTATAGTCTGCAGCAAGCAGCATATTTCCTGTTTGTGAAGGGGTGAATGCTTTACGCAGCTTGCGGCCTTCTTCATAGCGTACGGGAATATTCTGCAGATTGGGCTCGGCAGAGGAAAGTCTGCCTGTCGCCGTAACAGTCTGCTTGAAGGAGGTGTGCAGCTTGCCTGTATTTTGATTTATGAGCTTATGCAGGCCGTCTGCATAGGTGGATTTTAGCTTGGCGCAGGTGCGGTATTCGAGGATTTTTGCTATTATCTCATTCTGTGGTGCCAGCTCTTCCAGAATTTCTGCGGCGGTAGAATAGCCCGTTTTGGTTTTTTTGCCGCCCTGAATGTCCAGTCTTTCAAAGAGTATCTCGCCGAGCTGCTTGGGAGAATTGATATTAAACTCAGTGCCTGCCAGCTGATATATCTCTGCGGTCAGTGCATTGATCTGTGCACCAAGCTCTGCCGAAATACTTTCCAGCTCTGCGCGGCGTACCACGATGCCTTCGCGCTCCATATCAAAAAGCACTTTGACAAGCGGCATTTCCATATTGGTGAAGAGGTCATACATTCCCGCTTCTTTCAATTCTTCGGTTTGTTTTTGGCTGACGGGGAAAAGAGCTGCTGCAAATGCTGCTGTTTTTTCGCCTGCGGGGAGCAAGGCTGCATCTGCATAAAGTATCTCGTCTGAGGGATAATCGCCCTTGGTGCTGTTGAGCAGGTAAGCAGCCAGAGCGCAGTCAAAATCCGCACCGCTAAGCTTGATACCATTGGCTGCCAGCACAAGCATTGTTTCCTTGAGATTATAGCAAAGCTTGGTGACAGAGGGATTTTCAAGTATATCTTTGTAAGTCTGCAGGCGGATGCGGTCAAGCTCGCCCATAAATTCCATATGATAGCCTGTGCCATCGGCAAAGCCGAAACCAATGCCGTTGATTTCGCCATAAATTGCGGCATTGCTGTATGATATATAAAGTCCGATGCTTTTCGCCTGCTGCAGCTTTTTGAGCAATGCTGCTTCGTCGGCAGGGAAAATCTGCGGCTTGAAGGCTGTCTGCGGTTCGTCGAAGGGTCTTTCTTCATCAAAAATGCTTGCTGCTTTTTGCGGCTGAACAGGTTTTTTTGCTTTTGCTGCGGGAAGTGTTTCCTGCTGCATAAAGAGCATGCCGCCTTCAGCCTCGCGCTTTGCCATAATTGCTTTTTCCAGCGGACGCATCAGGCTGCGGAATTCCAAACGACGATAAAGCTGCAGAAGCTCTTCCTCGCGGCAGGGCTTCAAGCGTAGTGTTTCTTCATCGAATTCGATTGGCGCCTCACAACAGATGGTTGCCAGACGATAGGAAAGGCGTGCCTGTTCTTCGCCTGCGATAACCTTTTGGCACAGCTTTTCATTTTCAATTTGTTCGGTGTTTTGCAGCAGGTTTTCTAAGCTGCCGAATTGTGACAGCAGCTTTTGTGCGGTTTTTTCGCCGACACCTGCGATGCCGGGGATATTATCCGAGGTATCACCCATCAGTGCTTTGAAATCAATCAGGCGGCAAGGCTCAAAGCCATATTTTTCTATCATGGCGGCGGTATCAAAGGGTGTGCTTTCTGCTGCGGATTTGCCGCTGCCTGCGATATGCACTGTGATTCTCTCTGTGATAAGCTGCAGCAGATCACGGTCGCCTGTATATATATCAACCTTCATGCCTTGTGCTTCGCCTTTTTTGGCGAGGGTACCGATGAGGTCATCTGCTTCATAATTATCCATTTCCACGGCAAAAATACCAAAGGCCTCCAAAACCTCGAAGGCGAGAGCAAATTGGCTTTTCAACTCGGTGGGAGTCTCTTTGCGGGTGCCTTTATATTCAGGATAGAAATCCGTGCGGAAGCTGTGCCTGCTTTTATCGAAGCAAACTGCGGCAAATTGCGGTTTTTCGGCATTGATGATGCGTGAAAGCATGGAAACAAGACCATATACCGCGCCTGTATATTCACCCTGCGAATTGCGCAAATTAGGCATTGCATAATAACCTCTGTGTAAGAAGCTGCTGCCATCAATTAATAAAAGCTTGCTCATTGTATCCTCCCACGGAAAAGATTTATGAATGTTTATGCCATAGCTTTGCTATGCCGCTATTATAGCATTTTCCTGCCCGAAATGGAAGTATTGACCGCATCAACATTTTCGATATATAATAGAAAAAAGTGCGAAAAGGGGTGGAAATAGTGAAAAATTGTCCGCAGTGCAATGCTCCTGCTGAGGATTTTATCCGTATTTGTTTAAAATGCGGATATCGCTACAAAGAAAGTGAAAGAAGCGAAAACCCTGTCATTTCGGTGTCGGTAGAAGATTCTGCCGCCGCAAAATCAAAAGCACGCAAACTGAAACCAAAACAGAAGCGCAATCTGCGTCCGACCAAATATTTTTATACGGCTGTGGCAGTGATTTTAATTGTTGTAATTACTGTTGCCGTACTTTCAATTCGCGGCTGCAGCAGCGAAGAAGTAGCTGAGAAGATTTATTTGCCTATGGAACAGGATGGAAAATATGGCTATGTTGATTCTGTCGGTGAATTCATCATTCAGCCAATGTTTTCGGAAGCATCTTTTTTCTATGCAGAGGAATTTTCTGAAAAAGAATTCGCTATTGTCAGGGTCAACAATGATTATGGTGTGATAGACAAAGAAGGAAATTTTCTCATTCAGCCTCAGTTTGATGAAATGCAGCCCTTTGCCTCCAATGGTCTGGCTCTGGTGAAAATCGGCAGCAAATATGGCTATGTTGATATCAACGGCACTTATATCATCAATCCGCAATTCCAGCAGGCAAAGTCCTTTAATGAAGTTGGTCTTGCTATGGTTACTCTGGACGGTAAGCTTACCTTCATCAATGAAAATGGCAATATCGTATTGCAGCCTGCTCAGGAGATACTGAATGATTATACCGCTGACGGACTTGCCCGCATCATCAAGGACAAGCATTATGGCTTCATTGATCTCAAAGGTCTGGAGGTCATTTCTGCAGAGCTTGCCTATGCAGATAATTTTTCTGAGGGTATGGCGCGTGTCAGTGAACAGGGCAAAAGCGGATATATCGACAAAAGCGGTAAATATGTGATTGAACCACAATATAGCTATGCCGGAGCATATAGCAATGGCTATGCGGTGGTCGGAAACAATGATCTTTATGGTTATATCGACAAGGAAGGCAAAACTGTCATCAGCCTGATATATCAGGATGCAAAGCCCGTTGATGAAAACGGTTTGGCAGCCTGCAAGCTTACAAATAAATGGGGGCTCATAAATATGAAGGGCAAAAAAATATGCGATTTTGCCTATTCGGAGATCGGCAGTTTTGCTGATTGCGGTCTGGCCCTGGTGAAAAAGGATGGGCTTTTCGGATATGTCAATCTGAAGGGTGATGAGACGATAGATGTTCAGTTTACCCTTGCCGAGCCTTTCAATGTTCTTGGCTATGCCTATGTTGAGGCTGAGGATTGGCACGGATATATCAATGCAGAGGGTGAAAAATGCATCACACTCTATCATGCACAAAATGAGTAACATTATCAATCAGGACTTAGCAAATGCGAGGTCCTGATTTAATAATAGCTGATCATTTAGGTAGCAAAAATTTTTTGATTATATATATTTACAAGCTGAATGATGCATAGTATAATATTTCTATAACTTGATATATAATTTAAGTTTATTTTCAAGGCATTTCTTTGTGCTTTGAAAAAATTAACAGAAAAGCAGGTGGATATTATGATGATTACAGCAAGATGTGCAGAAATCGCGAAGCAAAAAGCAGGTGATTTAAGAGTTGCAGATGCCGTTATCGGTGTCGGCTATACCGGTGTCATGCTGGAGGATGGCGCCTGTGGTGCATGCTTCACCTTCAGAAATGAATTGGGACCCAAATGCGGTGTTGTTGATTTTGCAGGTGAAATCGCCGGTAAAAAAGCAGCAGAACTCATTGATCTTGCAATGAGCATCAATTTGGCAGAGGCATCCTTGGGTGTTGCGACCATCAATGCGGTTTTGAACAAGGATTTTGAGCTCGGCGAAGAAGCTATTGATGTTGCTGATCTTCGTCCCACCGATACAGTTGGTTTGATCGGCAATTTCTACCCCATCGTACAGGCATTGAAAAACAGAGTTAAGCAGCTTTATGTTTTTGAGCGCAACCTTATGGATCAGGGACTTATTCCTGACTGGGCAGAGAATATTTATCTCCCTGAATGTGATGTTGTAATGATCACAGGTGTTACCTTCATCAACAAAACTCTTGACCATGTTCTGAGTCTTTGCAAAAATGCCAAAGAAATCGTTATCATGGGTGCTTCTGCCTGCATGGCTCCCGAAGTGCTCGCTGAATATGGTGTAACAATTCTTGCAGGCAGCAAGGTCAATGATGGTGAAAAGATCCTGAAGGTCATTTCCCAGGGCGGAGGCGGCCTGGATGTTCAGAAATGTCTTGACAAGCTTTGTGTTCGTATTGCACCCAGAAGAGATTAAAAGAGATGCATTGAAAATCCTTTCATTTTTACGCAGAAAAACCCTTCTTTTCACGGAAAAAGAAGGGTTTTTCTTTATAAAAAGGCTTTTCTGTGGTAAAATGAAATAGTTATATACTTTAATCTTTATTGCGGTGGAGGCATTTATGAAAAAGATAATTTCGGTTATTTTGGCAATTACTGTTTTGTTAAGCTGTTCGATGTCAGCATTTGCTGCTGAATATGTCAAGATCCCTGTCAACAAAAATTGGGATGCTGTCATCTATGAAAGCAAGGGCTTTATGGGTGGCGTGATCGAGGTCAGCGACAAGACAGGCGGCAGTTATTTATATGCCCTGATGGACAAAAACGGCAAGCTGCTGACAGATTTTGAGGTTGGAACATTAGCACTTTTCCCTGATGGCAGCTATGCCTATGGCAAGGATGTAAGGGACAAGGATTTCATAACCACGGATTACTATATCATTTTCGGTAAGGCAGGCAAAGCCTTCAAGACTTTGCAGACTGTGAAAAACGGACAGAATATGAATCCTTATTACTGGATGGTATATAATATCTCTGAGCATATGACATGGGAAAGCTATTATGCCGAAACGGCTATTTATGATACGGCTCTTTTACCTTTTGGAAACGGTTATCATATTTTCTCTTCTGACGGCAACCCGATATTTACAGGCGAAAAATCTGCTTATACTATGGTTGATCGCGGCGTCTGGATCGAGCTTCTGGATTTATATGAAAACAGGATAGGCTGGGCGAATAAGAATACGAGAGAATTCACTACCACAACACCCGCAAATGCCTATACATCAAGCGGCGGCTATGGCGCGGTGAAAAACGGTGATATTTATGAAGTTTATAACAATGCGGGTGAGCTGCAGTTTACCTATGATGGCAGTCAATATACCTGCACTGTGGCAGAGCTGAAATTTGATAAAAACGGTTATGCCGTGGTGCATGACAATGATCCTTACCGGAACTTTAAATATGGCATGATCGATACCAAGGGCAATCTGGTGCTGCCTTGCGAATATGGCTGGCTCAGTGATACAGAGGCAGGCGTTATCCGTGCTGTCGGCCCGCATATGATTTATACTCACAGGGATGCATACGGACTCATTGATATCAATGGTAATGTGATATTGGATTATCAATATGGCTATATCACACCCTTTGAAAACGGTGTTGCTGCTTTCAGGGAAATGTTTTCAAGTGACAAGGGCGGATATGTTGATACAAAGGGCAATGTCATCACTGAGGCAAGATATATCACCGATGACAATGCGCTCGGCAGATGGGGTGTTTATGTCAAGGAGACAGGTGAGATCAAAAATGAGAATCCTGCTGTCGCACTTTATGACAGGAGCGGCAGGCGCCTGACCACCAAGCAATATGAACAGATCGGACAATTCCACGAGGGACTTGCTCCTGTGTTATATAATGTCAATGATTCCGGCAGAGGCGGCCTTGATAACAAATGGCGTCTTGGTTATATAGACACAACAGGCAGAGAGGTTATTCCCGCTGAATACAGATTTACCATATTTGGCGAATCTTCCGGCTCGAAGCTCTTTAAGTATTCTGAAATGCCGCTTTTCAAGAGCGGAGCAACGATTCTCAGCGATGGCAGCAGGCAATATATCGTACATAATCCGCTGATGACACACGGCGTGAATGCTCTCAAAAATGCTTCGACAGTTATGGTCAATGGCGAAAAAATAGCGGTCGATGCATATACCATCAATGGTTTCAATTATTTCAAGCTGCGTGATGTTGCGACTATGCTCAATGGTACAGAAAAGCAATTCAATGTCGGCTGGAACACTGTCAAGGGTGCGATCGATATTCAGACAGGCAAGGGATATTCCGCGGAGCTTGTCTCCGATGGACAAAGCTCTGCCAATGCCAGATTGAGCTACCCGATAGTCTATCAGAATGGCGTGCTGTTGAATGAATTCAATGATGACAGAGAGCAGACCTATGGACTGACTGCCTATGATCTGTGTATCAATGATCAATATGGCAATACCTTCTTCCAGTTGCGCGACCTTGGCAAGCTCCTGGATTTCAATGTTTCTTTTGATGCGGTGAATAACTGCATCAGTATCGACACAACCAAGCCATATTGATTAAGAGGAGGATTTTGAAATGAAAAAACTGATTTCTGTACTTTTGGCGGCGGCGATTTTGTTGAGCTGTTCGGTGCTTGCCGTGGCGGCGGAATATACCGAGATCCCCATCAATAATAAATATCGTACTGTCGGGAGCGACTTTTTTGGCGGCTTGATCGAGGTTTCCAATAAATCCAACACCATGAGCTATGCACTGATGGATAAAAACGGCAAGATAATCACCGATTTCAATATTTCCATAGGCTCCCGTTTCCCCGATGGCAGCTATACTTATGTTGTTGATGAAACTGATAAAACAAGCGGGATTGTGCTGAACCGCCATATCGTTTTCGGCAAGAATGGCAAGGAATTGAGAAGCATTCAAACCGTAATAGACGGACAGGATCGCCCGTATGCGCCCTATTATATGGCATTGAATAATTATTTTGATGATTATCATGCAGACTCGGAGCTCTATGATGTTGTTATAGCCGCCTTTAATGATTATGATTATGTCGGCGGTGATTATCATATCTTTGCTGCTGACGGCACTCCCTTATATACCGGAAATCCGCCTGCTGCCATTATGATTGACCGCGGTATTTGGATCGAGCTTTTGGAATATAGCGAGAAAAGAATCGGTTGGGTGAATAAGAATACAGGCGAATTCACTACCAAAACTCCCGAAAATCCCTATATTTATTGCGGCGGCTATGGTGCGGTGAAAAACGGCAGCAAATATGAGGTCTATAACAATGCAGGCGAGCTGCAGTTCACCTATGACGGCAGTGAATATGAATGCACGGTCGCCGATCTGCAGTTCGACAAAAACGGTTATTGCGTGGTTTATGACAAGTCCTTATATGGCTCCGATAAATACGGTATGATCGATACCAAGGGCAATCTGGTGCTGCCGCTTGAATATGGCTGGCTTAGCGATACCGAAGATGGCGTTATCCGTGCAATCGGTCCGCATAAGCTCTATAAGGATCCTGCTTATGGACTCATTGATATCAATGGTAATGTGATAGCCGATTTTGAATATGCCTATATCACACCCTTTGAAAACGGCATTGCTGCTTTCCGTGCTTATTTCAGCAGAAATGAGGGCGGCTATATCGATACGAAGGGCAATGTGATAGCTGAAGGTCAATATATCACTGATGACAATATGCTCGGCAAATGGGGAGTCTATGTTGCAAACGGTGATTATATCGAGGTACAGCAGAGCGAGGATTCCGTTGCCGCATATCAGGCAAAAGCTCTTTATGACAGAAACGGCAATCGCCTGACCACTAAGCCCTATGAATATATCGGTCAATTCAATGAGGGTCTTGCACCTGTTTTATATAACAGAGATCCCAGAATCAGTGATCCGAACAATTTATACCGTCTTGGCTTTATCGATACAAAGGGCAGGGAGGTCATTCCCTGCGAATGGAGATATACCTCATATGACAGGTTGCAGCCTTATTATTATGGCTCTATGCCGCTTTTCAAGGACGGAGCAACTGTGCTTTATAAAAACAGCAGTCAGTATATCGTGCACAATCCGCTGATGTCGCATGGCGTTACCGCTCCCAAGAATGCCTCGACTGTTATGGTCAATGGTGAGAAGGTGGCAGTCGATGCTTATACCGTTGACGGCTATAACTATTTCAAGCTGCGCGATGTTGCTACCATGCTCAACGGCACCGAAAAGCAATTCAATGTTGGATGGAACAGTGCCAAGGGTGCTATTGATATTCAGACAGGCAAGAGCTATGCAGCCGAGCTTGTTTCCGATGGCAAGAGCTCCAATAATGCCAAGCTGAATTATCCGATAGTTTATCAGAATGGCGTTATACTGAATGAATTCAGTTATGGTGGTATACAGACCTATGGACTCACTGCTTATACCATTGACGGCAACAACTATTTCCAGCTGCGTGATCTGGGCAAGCTCTTGGATTTCAATGTTTCCTATGATGCTGTCAATAACTGTATCAGCATTGATACAACAAAGCCCTATTAATAATTAAATGATAAATAAAATGAAAGCCCCGCATTGAAAAATGCGGGGCTTTCTGCGATATAAATAATGAGGTGAGGATGATTAAAGATCGATGCGATTATAGATGGAATAGGGAAGAACGCTTGAGGTGCCGCCTGCGCGGGCAATCTGAGTGAAGATTTCCTTTTTGCATTCTTTTTTCCAGGTGCAGCCTGCAACCTTCGTTACGCCGCTGCCCTTCCAGCCTTCAGCAAACATTGTGGCAGACTGACCGACAATGATAACCTCGCGGGCTTTGGTGCACATTTCGAGCAATGCATCAACGGTGCCATTGATGGTGGTGGTGCCGGAAAGAATGACTATATCGCATTCGGGCAGAATATCTTTTTGTTTATCAACATCGCAAAGAGCAGGCAGGCCGTCTTTTGCAGGGATATGATAATCAAAAAGATAAAGATTCTTGGTTTTTTGATAAATTTTCATTGCAGTGGGAGCGATAAGTCCTACCATTGCAACCTTATCTGTGGGCTTATACTCGATGTCAAAGGGGGGATCAGCAACATCCAGGGGCAGATCCAAATCATTTGCGGCAGCATTGACAACAGCACAGCCGATGGCACGCATCAGAACATAGCAGCCTTCATAATAAAGCTTTGCAACATCGGCAGCAGGAGAGCCAACAAGACCGTCCCAAACATAAGTGAAAGCACCGCAGCCATGGGGGAGATCCTCGCGCAGCATATAAGCAACGCCTACATTGCCGTTATCCAATTCAACTGCCAAAAGTGAAACACCGACAACAACATCGGTAACTGTTCTGCCTTCCAGAAGGGGAAGTGCTGCCTGAACAACTTTTTCAGTCCACATAATAATTCTCCTTTAAAATTTATTTATTAGTTGGCATGGAGCAATTCGAGATAAAGAACATCATTGAGCTTGCCGCTGGCAACAGTCAATTCGGGCCAGGATCCATTGATAGCGCCGGAGAGGGTGCCTCTGAGTTCGCCGGTGGCAAGGTTTTCAGTAGGAACGGGGATATGGAATTTATCGGTTGCCATCATACGAACCTGATCCTTGGTGTCCCAGCCATATTTATCGGTGATTTCTTTGGTGTTGTGATTGGTGGAAGCAGGAATGGAATAGAGACCTTCTGCTTTGGCGGTGGTCAGATATGCAAAGGCAATTTCAACCTTGGAGGTGGGGTTATAAAGAACGGGAGCTGCATCGGACTGGAAATCGATGATGAAATAGCAAGCTGCGATCTCGTCCTTGGTCATAGCTGTGGTTGCACCATCGGTAGCATAAACGGTTACGCCGTCATCATAGCCATAGGTGAGGAAATTGAGAGCATGGGTAACTGCATAAGCTTTGGTTGCAGCATCTTTGTAGGTGACTTCTTCAGCCTTGGGAGCAGTATCTCTGGTATAGAAACCATCTGCGGTATACTGCAGAGCATTCTGAATGAGAACGATGTGTTCAGTGGGGACGATTTTGTCAAAGGGAACCATGATGTCTTTGTAGGTGAGATTGGAGCCGGGAGCAACGGTAACCGCTTCGCCCTGGGCATTGGTCATAACAGTACCGGTAGCGGTGGTAGCTTCTGCTGCAGTGGTAGTGTTGGCGGCTGCAGTGGTTTTTGCAGTGGTATCACCGCAGGCAGCGAGTGCGAAAACGCAGCAAACAGCCAGAATTGTGACAAGGATTTTTTTGAAAGTTTTCATTTGTTTTTCCTCCTAAAAATTTTATATATTTAGATTTTAATCTAAAACAGGATCACAGAAGCGGGTCTCATAGCCACCGCTTTCGGCATCATAAATCTTGATATCGACGCCATAGGTTTTGCGCAGGTTTTCTTCGGTCATAACATCTTCGAGAGAACCTTGCGCTACCATTCCTTTATATCCAAGCATAACGACCTTGGCATTCATTTTGAAAACATGGTTGGGGGAATGGCTTGTCATTACAATGGTCATACCCTTTTGGGAGAGTTTACGAACTGTTTTCAGAACCATGGTCTGATTCTTGAAATCCAGATGCGAGGTGGGTTCATCGAAGAGAATCATCTGAGGCTCCTGACAAAGAGTTCTGGCAATCAGAACAAGCTGTCTTTCACCGCCGGAGATTTGCGTATAGCGCTTGCCGGCAAGATGAGCGATCCCCAATTCTTCCATGATGGAATATGCCATTTCAGTATCCTTGCGATCGGGAGTGGAGAAAAGTCCAAGGTGAGGAGCGCGACCCATACGCACGACCTCAAGAGAGGTATAGGGGAAGGGCGCGCTGTGCTCCTGGAATACGATACCCATAGTTCTGGCAAGGTCGACAGGGACATAATCCTTGACATTTTTGCCATTGACAAGGATCTCTCCAGTTCTCAGCTGATAATTATTATTGATGCAGTTGAATAGTGTGGTTTTGCCGCAGCCATTGGGGTCAAGCAGGCAGAGACACTCGCCTTCTTCCACATCGATAT
>JAFSIU010000030.1 GCA_017439615.1 Bacillota bacterium | reverse complement strand
CTTGAATTCCAAGAATTTCTATTTCTGTAATCCTGCCTTTGATAAAAACTGCGGTAAATGAACAGACAATACCTCCACTTTTATTAAATACAAAAGTTAACAAAAATAATGCAAAAAGACCCTGCAAATGAGCCGGGTCTTTTTTGTGTTTATTTTCAGGTCGGCGAAGTCATAATGCTGACGAGGTGGGCGGGCTGGGAGTTTTCTTTTGGAGGTGAATGGCATGGCACAGAATCCTTGTCCTAGGTGCAAGCAGCTTATTCCTGTGGGCATAGCATACTGCGATAGGTGCAGGCCTATAGCAGAGGCACAGGCAGCTGAGTCCATTGAGCGCAGGCAAGCATATAAGCGGGCTCAATATAACAAGGCATACAACAAGCGCAGAGACCCAAGATACTTGAGCTTCTATAGGTCTAAGGAATGGCGGCTATTATCCCGCACATATCTGCAGCACATGGGATATAGATGCGAGGCTAAGCTCCCTGGCTGCACATGCTTGGCCGTCGAGGTGCATCATACCAAGCCAATACAAACCGAGGAAAGTTGGGACAAGCGTCTTGATTGGGATAATCTGGAAGCAGTTTGCACTTCATGCCATACTGTTCTCCTCTGAGGAATTAAAGAAAAAAGAAAACTCAGATTATTCAAATTTCCACCAAACAGTCTTGTCCGGAAAAACCTCAACAACACTTCCCCTATCCGTGAAGGGAGTACCTTGCAGGACAGTAAAATCTTTCATAAGATAAAAAACGCACTCATTGTTTTCGTGGAGTGCGTTTTCATCCAGATATGTCTTAATTTGCTGTCTGCTGAATTGCAGGACGCAGTGGAGCAAAATTTTTATTAAGTATTATCAGTTTTATAACCGCTGCATCTGCTGCTCCACTTATGCTGAATATAGCGATATCCTGTTCCATGCCAGTTTGCATAGCACATTTCAACATTTTACCCTGATTATCATATAAGGCCAGCATCACGGTTGCTTGAGATGTAATATTGGGAATATATGCTGTGACCAGAGATTCCGCAATCACTATCTCAACAAAATCCTTATCGCAATCTTTGCAGAATCCATTTTCGCAATCATGATCAGGTTATGTGATTGTTCCGCTTGCGGCAGGGCATTGCAGTAAAATAGCATCGCCTTCTCGATTGACCGGTGTTGTTTCAGCAACCGGTATCAATTCGAATTCTGCAGGCTGAGCATATTTAGCACGGAATTCAATAGTCAAAAACTGCGTATCTCGTGAAATTCCGTTAGCACACAATACAGAGAATTTGATTTCTCCATTCTGATACTCATCGTTTATGACAACGAAAGCATTGGATGAGGTATTACCCTCTCCCGAAGATAAATCACTTGTCACCGATAGGCATTCAAGTTTTTCGTCATCATAGTTGATTACAAAATCGCCTGCAGCAAACCCGCTGCTGCCTTCTACCCAAAAGCCGACAGTAAAGGATTCGTGTGTATTCATTTCATTCGACAGAGCGAGCCATACTCTCGATTTTTCTGTTATTGTCAGGTTTGAAGAAACAGAAGTTGAAGTGATTGGGTTTGCATTATCATTTGTCAGATCTTCGGGTTGCATAGTAATCGATGCTGTCCCGGAAATATTCTCCTTTGCAACAAAGGTTATTTGCATGAGATCCCCTGTGCTGATTGCATCTTCCGAAGCAAAAGCAACTGAAACACGTCCGGCATTGGCAGAATTCACCGTCACAGTATGCTCCGAGGCTGTCATTGAATTCAGCAAGGTGAGGCTATCCTCTTTATAACTCAGCTTGCTGCTGTCATATAAGAATATGAATTTACCTCCTGCCAAATCTTTCAGGAAAGCAGTGACGCAAAACAGCCCAGACCTCGACGGTCTGGGCTGTAGTTGCCTCGCAGAGCGCACATACGGGGTTCCCCCCGTATAGAAGTGCGCCGTTAGTTCCTAATGGTATTTTTAGTTACCTTTCGCCACGTTCTCAACAAACCGCTGCAGAATAGCAGCCGCCTGTGCTCTTGTCGCGTTGCCCTGGGGTGCAAGGTTCATGGTGCTGCCGTCTGCAATACCTTGGATCATGCCG